>CAMDYG010000009.1 GCA_945910225.1 uncultured Eubacterium sp.
AAATAACCCCTTTCATTAGACATATATTTTTGTCTAACAAAAGGGGTTCACTTCAGTCTAGGCGGCTTTTATATATAAGACCTACTCAATCTCTTTTTTCTTAATTCTTTCAAGATAATCTTTAGTTTCCTTAGCAACCACACCATTTAAAGCGACAAGTGCGATAAGGTTAGGAATTGCCATCAGACCATTAAAGATATCTGCGATTGTCCATACTGCAGATACTGTCATGTAAGGACCAATGAATACACAGAGGATATATAACCATCTGTATGCTTTGATACATTTCTTCTTGCCATTAGTAAGATATTCAAGGCAGCGTTCAGAGTAATAATCCCAGCCGAGAATAGTTGTAAATGCGAAGAATACAAGGCATAACATAAGTATAAATGAAGCAACTCCGTCAGGGAAAGGAAGTCCTAACTGGAATGCTTTAGTTGTAACTGCTACACCTTCAAGTCCCATATCATAAGCACCTGTAACAACAATTGCAATACCTGTAATTGAACAGATGATGATAGTATCGATAAATGTACCTGTCATAGATACAAGACCCTGACGGACAGGTTCATTAGTACGGGCAGCAGCAGCAGCGATAGGTGCACTACCAAGACCAGCTTCGTTAGAGAAGATACCTCTTGCGATACCCTTCTGCATAGCTACAATCATGGCACCAAGAGCACCACCTGCAGCAGCCTTAACACCAAATGCACTCTGTACAATGGTAAGGAGAGCAGCAGGAACATCAGTAATATTAAATATAATAATAAGAATTCCGGCAATAAAATATGTTGCAGCCATAAAAGGAACAACAACCTGTGCAACTTTGGAAATTCTCTTGATTCCACCAATAAGAACAAGGGCAACACAGAATGTAAGAATAAGACAGCTTATAACTACAGTCCATGAATATGTTCTGCCAAATAATGAAACAGTCCATGAATTATTAGGATCAAAGAAATTATTAACAGCAGAAGAAATACCATTTACCTGTGTAAATGTACCGATTCCCAAAAGACCAACGCCAACACCGAAGAAAGCGAATATCTTTGCAAGCCATTTCCACTTAGGTCCCATACCATGTTCAATATAATTGAAAGGACCACCAACAACATGGCCATCTTCATCAACCTGTCTGAACTTTACAGCTAAGAGACATTCTGAATATTTGGTGGCAGTACCAACTAAGGCTGCGAGCCACATCCAGAACAATGCGCCAGGACCACCGGCAACAATAGCAGTAGCAACACCGACAATATTACCAGTACCGATTGTTGCTGAAAGCGCTGTACATAATGCTGCAAAGCTGCTTACTTCACCATGCTTGCCATCAGTTTCATCTTTGAAAATGTACTTAAAAGCACGACCGAGATTGGTAAACTGGACACCCTTAAGTCTGATAGTAAGAAACAGACCAACTGCAAGGATAAGAACAATGAGAGGGATGCCCCAGACATATGCGTCAATAGTATCGAGAATAGTATTGATTTTACTAAACATATTGTATACTCTCCTTTTTAAAAAAAATTAAGACAAATTCTACCATAAAATCACATACTTTTCAATTAAATACAAGTATTTCCTAATATTATAAACATTTTTGTGAAATGTTGCTTATTGACAAAAAGTTAGCAATTATATATTATGATTGAAAAATAAAGGCGTTTTGCAGACATGGCAAGACGCTTTTTTCCTATTAAGGGAATGTCCGGATGATATGACCGGGAGAGACTACGAAAGTGGCGCCGAAGGTGATTGCAGAAACTCTCAGGCAAAAGGACCGGTTATGGACGGAACTCTGGAGAGCTGTGTGGATACAGCACCGAAGAAGCAATTTCTAAGCAGAGGGATGAGAAATATAGAGACTTATTTGCTTGGGGAGAATCTTTCAGGTTTTTAACAGAGGCATATGTGCCTGAAAGGAGAAGAACAGAATGAAGACAGATATTGAAATTGCACAGGAAGCGGTAATGGAGCCAATTAAGAATGTTGCAGCCCAATGTGGCATAAGTGAAGATGATCTTGAGTTATATGGAAAGTATAAGGCTAAGATATCTGACGAGTACATCAATAGCATCAAGAATAATGAAGATGGTAAGTTAATTCTTGTTACAGCGATTAACCCAACTCCGGCAGGAGAGGGAAAGACAACAATTACTGTAGGACTTGGAGAAGCATTTGGCAAGCTTGGTAAGAATGCAGTTATAGCACTTCGTGAGCCATCCCTTGGACCATGTTTCGGAATCAAAGGCGGAGCAGCTGGTGGTGGATATGCACAGGTAGTTCCTATGGAAGAACTGAATCTGCATTTTACAGGTGATTTCCATGCAATTACATCAGCTAATAACTTATGTGCTGCACTGCTTGATAATCATATACAGCAGGGAAATGAACTTGGAATTGATCCAAGATGCGTTGCATGGAAGAGATGTATGGATATGAATGACCGTGTCCTTAGAAATATTGTTGTAGGTCTTGGTTCTAAGGTTGATGGAACAGTTAGAGAGGATCATTTTGTTATCACAGTTGCTTCAGAGATTATGGCTGTATTATGTCTTGCAACAGACATGAAGGATTTAAAGGAAAGACTTGGCAAGATGGTAGTTGCTTATAATTATCAGGGACAACCTGTTACAGCAGCAGATATCAAGGCAGTTGGCTCAATGGCAGCATTGTTAAAGGACGCATTAAAGCCTAATTTAATCCAGACACTTGAGCATACACCAGCATTAGTACATGGTGGACCATTTGCCAATATTGCACATGGTTGTAACTCAGTAAGAGCAACTAAGACAGCGCTTAAGATGGCAGATTATGTTATCACAGAGGCTGGATTTGGTGCAGATTTAGGCGCAGAAAAATTCTTCGACATTAAGTGCCGCAAGTCAGGCTTAAAGCCAGATGCAGTTGTACTGGTAGCAACAGCAAGAGCACTTAAGTACAATGGCGGAGTAGCTAAGACAGAATTATCAGCAGAGAATCTTGATGCATTAAAGAAAGGTATCGTAAACCTTGAAAAGCATATAGAGAATCTTCAGAAATATGGAGTACCTGTAGTTGTTACGCTTAATGCATTTGTATCAGATACACAGGCAGAATTAGATTATATACAGAAGTTCTGTGAAGATAAAGGCTGTGAGTTTGCCCTTGCCAAAGTATGGGAAAAGGGTGGAGAAGGTGGAATTGAACTTGCAGAGAAAGTACTTAAGACACTTGAGACAAAGAAGAGCAATTTCCACTATCTGTATGATACAGACCAGCCGGTTAAAGCAAAGATTGAGACTATTGCCAAAGAAATATATGGCGCTGGAAGCGTTAATTATTCAGCAGCAGCTAACAAGCAGATTGCACAGCTTGAACAGTTAGGATTTGGTAATCTTCCAATCTGCATGGCTAAGACACAGTATTCACTTTCAGACGATCCAACATTACTTGGTCGTCCAGAAGGATTTGAAATGAATGTAAGAGAAGCATATGTATCTGCAGGTGCCGGCTTCATAGTAGTACTTACAGGTTCAGTAATGACAATGCCAGGACTTTCAAGGTCACCAGCAGCATATAATATTGATGTTAATGATGATGGAGTAATAACTGGATTATTCTAGAAAAGGCTTCCGTGAGTGGGAGGCAGGTGATTTGTGTAGTGAGGTATCCTATGGGAAACTGTACTGCATAATAATAAGCATTGAGCGATTAGGTAATGACACCATCCGTGGAGTGTGTACGCTGGTGTTATCTTTTGGCTCAATGCTTTTTTATTATGCGTACAGTTTATGGTCGGAATACCGCTATGTTGCAGCAGTGTAACTGGAATATGTAGCGATGTATTACAGTTACAAGAACACTGATTGCGACCGAAGTATGACAGTATAGCAATTATCATAGAAATAATAAGCTCAAGATAGTGTTACAAAAATAAGCGGCTGTAGATCCATTGATTTTGGAAACAGCCGCTTATTGCTTGAAGAATTCATTGTAATCGCACTTGAAGATTTTGGTAAGTGCAATCAACATATCTACAGTTGGATTATTATATCCGTGTTCCACTTTACTGAATATGCCCGTTGTGACATTGACATTTTCACATTGAAGTTTGGCAATAACTTCAGTAGCTTTCATATTACGTTCCTTGCGAAGCCTTTTTATATTAGTTCCGATTAGTACGTTTTTTTGCGTGTCAGTTGCAAAAGGAGAATCATTAGAATTGGAATTGTGAGATGGAAAGCGTACTAAAGCAAGAGAAGAAAGCAGATTAGTATGTAATTATGTTAGTTAAGAGCAGGAGCGGAAGAAAAGGGCAGAATAAAGGCATACTAGATGAGGAGTTTATATGTGTTTAGGTTATAGCCATATAGTTGAACCTTACCATAGGCTTGTCCCAGGACTTACACCTCCCCCAAAACTTCCCAATGACTTACCTGGTGAGGAATTGTAAACTGCAGACAATGAAAAAGAAAAGTCCAGCCGTATACACGGCTGGACGAATTTATAGGGTGGGGAACACTCGCGCTTTTACAGCATAACCCCTGACTTCTCCTTGCTTCTCTCAATCATATGATTCAACTTCTCAAATGGCTTCTGTAAGAACAAGCCAATAATAAGTGAAACAACTATATATATTGAAAGAAATGCAAGGTTTTTAATGTAATCGTATCTGTACATTCCTGCAATACATTCTCTTAAAGCATCCATAGAATATGGGAAGAGCAGGAACTTGTATATTATCTGGTAAGCATTAGGAAGTACTTCTATAGGGAAAGTACCGCCCGAACCAGCAACCTGGATAACCAGGAGAACGATACCAAGAGCTTCACCAATATTACCAAATGCTACAGTCAGACTGTACATAAAGAAAGTAAATACAAAACTCGAAAAAGCACAGGCAAGCCAGTACAGGAACGGATGGTAACACTGGATTCCGATATAGAATAGATTGCCAAGTGTAATAAGCAGAGCCTGAAGCTGTCCTACTGCAAAGAAGATGAAGTATCTTCCAAAGAATTTCTCATATCTTCTGGCATTCTCAGGAATGTCAGGAGCCGGGTGAACCGGTGTATGCATAATAGCTACAAGAATAAGTCCTCCAAACCATAATGCAAGAATAGTGTAGAATGGAGATGCTGATGTACCATAGCTTTTAACTGCATATACCTGTTCGGTGGTAATGTTAACAGGTGCAGAAAGAAAATCTCCTAAAGTATCAGCATTGGCATTCAGTATTTCAGAAAGAAGACCATAAGTATCCTGTTCAGATATAGTATTCAGAGTGTCTATAGAATTATCAAGCTTTGTCTCAAGGTCAGCAAGAAGCTCTTTAGTCTGGTTAAGAGAGCCGGAAGTCATGCTGATAGCACTGGAAAGATCAGCAGCATCCCTGTTCATATCCGAATAAAGTTCTGTAAGTGAATTCATTATGCTCTGAATCTGTGCCATCTGGGAAGAAAGAGCAGAAGATAATTCATTCAGCGATTCTACAGAATTGGTGTCAACAAGAGCCTGTAACGTAAGCAGCTGCTGTTGCTGAAGCTGTAGCTGTGTATATATCTGCGGTGTAGCACTGCTGGAGCTACCACTTATTGATGATGATAAATCAGTTATCGCAATCATCGAATTAAGGATAATATCATAAGTTGAAAGTGTAGTTCTTGCAGATACAAGTCTTTCCGTAATGGCATCCATTAAAGAACCATTTTCTTTGTCAGCATCTTTAATAGCAGAATCACCTGTGTCAGCTATAGTTGTAACAATTGTATCGATAAATGTCTGGTTAACCTGCTGCTGGACGGCTGTTTTAGCTTTATCAGTAATCTTAGGCGCAATAGCATTGGCCTTCTGGTTGCAATAATACTGAAGCTGTGGATGTTCCATAGTATCACTCAGAAAACTGATAAGATTTTTAGAAAAATCTTCTGGAACAACAAGAGCTGCATAATATTCTCCACTATATACACCTGCAATGGCGGCATCTTTTGAATCGACAAACTGCCATCCAATCGTATCATTAGTTTCGAGGGCATCAATAATTGAATCACCAACATTTAATTCCATACCTTCAAGAGCAGTACCTTTGTCTACAGATACTACAGCCACTTTTATTCTGCTGGTAGATGCCTGACCATAAGGATCCCAGTTTGACAGAATATTAAACCATGAATAAAGAGCAGGAATAACCGTGAGTCCGATAATTACACACAATGCAATAACATTATTTTTTATATGGCTAAGGTCAGCCTTAATGATTTTAAAAATATTTTTCATAACTGTACCTCACTTAAAAACGCTTTGATATTTTCTGCAAGAGAATCATCAGCCTGTTTTTCCTGAATTTCAATATTCAGGTCATTGAGCTTTCTTGTAAGCTTATCATCTATATAATCAATTACTATAAGATATGCGCAGAAGATAAACAAAGATATAACCCATAAAAGCAGGTATACTACTTTAGCTGTATCCATTGTAAACATGAGTACCATAAATACCAGAGGGATTATCATCATGCATCTTAAACATATTTTCTTTTTATGCTGGTTCTTGACATGCATGCCTTCTGCAAATGCGGTTATTTCTTCGAGTATTACATCAATATCAACATTATTGTGACTATTATCTTTTATCTCATCTTCGTTAGACATAGTAACCTCCATTAGCTTCTATATTATTAAAGAGTTCATTGTTATGCATGTTACATAAAATGTGTTTCCTTCATTCTTCTTTCAAAGAACTCACGGACCTCAAGCAGGGATTTTCTTATTCCTAGTCCGAGAATAAGAGAAATGACTGCGTAAATGCATAATTTTACAAGGAATACAGCATAATCACACTGATATAATCCGCTTATAGCCTCACGCATAGCATTGATAGCATATGGGAAAGGGAAGTACAGATAAACGTTCTGGAAGAACTCTGGTAAAAGTTCAATTGGGTATGTTCCACCGGAACCAGCAATCTGAAGCACAATCATTACAACGGCAATAGCTTTTCCAAGGTCACCAAATGTAAGTACAAGGGTATAAATAAACAATGTAAAAACAAAACTTGCAATTGCTGCAGCAAGCCATAGCATAAATGGATGTGTGCAGTCAATCTTTAATATGTATAAATCACCAAGTACAACAACGAGAGCCTGTAATTGTCCCATAGCAAGGAATAGTAAGGCGCGTCCAAAGTACTTCTGGTGTTCTGTTGCATCCTTAAATTCGTCATCATCATAGTCGACTTTTACTTTCATAAGGGCAACAAGTACAATTCCCCCAACCCACAAAGCCAGGGTAGTATAGAAAGGAGTCACGCTTGTTCCATAATTAGTCTGCATATATACATAGATTTCTTCGACCTGTACAGGTTCAGATAAGAAGGATGCAATAGAATCAGCATCAGAGTTAATGAAATCCATAACCAGCTTGTATGTTGATGAATTGCTGATATCGCCTACAGAACCAGATATAACAGATAATCTGTTGCTGAGGGAATCTAATAATGTCTTGGTGCTTTCAAGTGTAGTATTAACATTAACTGTTATGTCACTTACGCCCAGAAGCATCTGTGAAATACCGTTGATACTATTTCCTGCGCTGCTTATGCTTGCTGCAAGACTAGTGACGGCATTCTTGACAGAGGTTTTTAAAAGGCTGACATTAGTTTTAGCGGTTGTCTGGATAATAGCCTGACTCTTTAATAATTCAGCACGGCACTGATCAAGAACAGATTTGACTACTTCATATCTGCCCTGAAGAGTCTCAGGTGAATTGGTAAGTGTATCAGCACACTGCTTTACCAGATTGTAAGCAATATTCTCCATGGCATTAACAGATGAAAGAGTTGATTTCAGAGCCTGGATTACGGCTGGGTCAACCCCCTGGATGTTACCAAGAGAATCAATGGTATCTTCAAGAGTTTTGTTCTGGTCGATAAGTTCTTTAAGCTTTTCATTGGCATTATTAAGCTCAACACCAGCCTGTCCTACATCACTGATTGATAATTTAATAGCGTTATCAAGTGACTGCATTGCACTGTCTGACAAATCATTCATGGCCTTCAGCTCAGCATCAATCTTATTCATAATATCATCAGTTACATTATCAAGAGTGCTGTTGGCAATATCTGCAACATCTGTTGATTCAGAAAGAACATTCTGGATTTCTGGAAGAATTGCCTCAAGTGATGAAAGACTTTCAGAAAGATTAGAATTGCTCTTTATAAACATATTTATCATGGTGTCATATGAATTGACGTTATCAGAGACACTTTTCAGATCTGCAATAGTTTTTTCAATGATTTCAGGGTCATTTTCAGCAATTTCATTAAGTCCCTGCATTATTGTTTTCACACATACGTCAATGAATTCAGAATTAATGGTGTTTTGAAGAGTGCTTTTGCCGGTATCAGTTATTTTGGATGCAACAGCATTCTTCTTGGAATTCTCATAGTAAGTTACGGTAGGAGGATTAAGCCCGTTATCAAGGAAATCATACAGGCTGCGGGAAAAATCTTCTCCAACAACAATTACTGCATAATATTTTCCTGCATACAGCTTGTCCATTGCTTCCTGCCTGGTTTCCGGGAATCTCCATCCAAGCTTGTCATTAGAATGAAGCTGTTCAACAATCTGTTCACCCATATTAATTGTTGAATCATCAGATTGCGAATATCCCTCATCTTCTGAAACAATAGCAATTTTAACGGATGCAGTGTTTGCGTAAGGATCCCAGTTAGAATATATGTTAAACCATGCATAGAGTGATGGGATAAGACATAATCCAAGAGCAATGGTTAATGCCAGAATGTTACGGCTAAGACCCTTTAAATCTCTTTTGAAAATCTTAAAAATCATAGTATTCCTCTATTCTATATTTTCGTTTTAATGTCATATGTATTTTACTTAAGAAAATGGGGAAAATCAATAGAGAGAACAGTGTTTAGAGATATTTAATAGAAAGAGGGATTTTTGGAATGAACATACTTTATTGTGGCGATAAGCTGATGCAGAAGGGAATAATGTTATCTGCAATGTCTGTTGTAAATAATGTGCATGAGCAGATAAATATATATATTCTGACAATAGATGATTGCAGACACACAGCTTTGGACGGACCAATAGAAAAGACATTTGCAGATTTTCTCCAAAAAGAACTGAACCATAAAGACAAAAATGTAAGTGTCACGCTGATTGATATAACGCAGGAATTCACAGACTGGCTTCCGAAAGCTAATATGAATACGAGATTTACAGCATGCTGCATGCTCAGATTGTTTGCGGATAAAGCGGGATTACCGGACAGAGTGCTTTATCTGGATACGGATGTGCTGTGCAGAAATGACTTTACAACATTTTACTATCAGGATATGAGTAATGTCGAAATAGCAGGCGTGTCTGATTATTACGGACGATGGATATTTGGGGATGGATACATTAATTCGGGCGTGATGCTGATGAATATGGAGCAGATATGCAGAATGGGACTCCTTGAAAAATGCAGGATACAATGCAGGCAGAAGGAAATGTTTATGCCGGACCAGACAGCTATTAATACATTTGCAACAGGAATAAATCTGTGCAGCCACATTTTTAATGACCAGAGAAGATTGCACAGCAATACAGTGTTTCAGCATTTTACAACTACATTCAGAATATTTCCGGTTGTCAGAACAATAACAGTTAAGCCATGGGAGGTGGAAAAGATGCATCAGGTTCTGGATCTTCACGAATATGATAATCTTCTGGATGATTACAGCAAAAGTTATGAAAGATACATCAGAGAATCAGCTGTTCCTGTATTTTATTCCGTTAATGAAAAGTATGCACCATATCTGGCAGTAAGCATTAAGTCACTTGCAGAGAACTGTTCGGCAAAAGAGCATTATAGGATAATTGTAATGTGTGATGATGTGAAAAATATTACTAAAATCCAATTAACTAATGTACTGGATGGATATGAGAATATTGATATCCAGTTTGTGGATGTCTGGAATAAGCTGACTCAGCTGGCAAGAGAAGTGAATGATAAGATTACGGACAGAAAAGAAAACAGGCTGTATTCGGGTGTATTTACTATGACGATTTACTTAAGAATATTTCTGGCTGATATATTTCCAGAGATAAATAAGGCTGTATACATTGATGCAGACACAGTGTTAAACAGTGATATTAAAGAACTGTTTGATACAGATATCGGGGAGAATATGTTTGGCGCCGTTAATGATACATTTGCAGCTAATCATCCTGTTTTGTCAGAATATATAGAAAATGTGATTGGCACACAGAAGGACAGGTATGTTAATTCGGGGGTTCTTCTTATGAATATGGATAAAATGAGAAAGGACAAATTATCTGCCAGATTCTTAAAACTTCTGGACAAATATCATTTTGACAGCGTTGCACCTGATCAGGATTACATTAATGCAATGTGCAAAGATGATATATGCTATCTGGACAGAGAGTGGAATGTCATGCCTAATAAGGGCGGAGAATATATATCTTGTCCAAAACTGATACATTATAACTTGTTTGACAAGCCATGGAATTACAGGGAAATTCCGTATGAAGAATATTTCTGGTACTATGCATACCGGTCAGGATTTTATCCAATGCTGTTAAGGCAGCGTGAACAGTATGATGATGCACAAAAGCTGGATGATAAGGAAAAACTGGATGAGCTGCTTAACAGGGCAGAAATGATAATTAGCGACAACTCTTTGAAATTTTCAGAGATACTGAAATGCGTATAAAAAGTGTATTCAGAAATGAGGATGTATATGATTGGGGACAGGGAGCAGGTATACGAGAATATTAAACTGGCGTTGCAGCGCAGGCAGTACAATTCAAAGGTTGAGATAAATGATCCGGTGTTGTGCCTTAAGGATAAAGAAATTGTCCTGAAGAATTATCTGGAATCAAGACAGACAAGGAAGTTTATTATTAACAGAATGGTGGCAGAAATGATTCTGCATGCTGGAACAGCAGTGGTCGGACTGGTTACAAGTATAACCGGAAAAGAAAATCTGGCAGGAATAACAGGGCCGGCGATTGTTACCTGTAATCATTTCAGCCCGCTTGATCCGGCAATTGTGAGCTTTTGCATGAGGAAAAATGGATTTAAAAATATTAATTTTGTTAATCAGGATTCTAACCTTGCCATGAAGGGATTGGTTGGATATATGCAAAGATATGCTGACACAATGCCGGTAAGCAGTATGCGTTGGTTTATGGAGACAGAATTTCCTGGCCAGATTAAGAATGCACTTGATAAAAACAGACTTGTCCTAATCTATCCTGAGCAGGAAATGTGGTTTAATTACAGAAAACCACGTCCATGCAAAAGGGGAGCATATCTATATGCGGTAAAGTTCAATGTGCCAGTGATTTCTCTTTTTGTAGAGCAGTCTGTTAAAAGTACACATTTGCACAGATTCAGGGTTCATATTTTGCCAGTAATATATCCGGACAGCCAGCTTGATGAAAGGACAGCGAGTTTAAAGATGCAGCATACAGATTACGAGCAGAAATGTTCTGCATATGTTAAAGCATATGGAAAGAAACTGACGTATGATTTTGAAGATGGTGATATTGCAGGAAGATGATATGCATGATGATAGTGTGGCAGGAGTATGAAAGCATTTGACGCAGGAAGAATAGAAGTGTATATATAATTGAGACTATTACAAAGATTGAGAGGAATATATATGAAGATACAATCAGTGGCAGTTCTTGGAGCAGGAGCAGTTGGTTCTTATGTTATATGGGGTCTTTCAGAAAAGGAAGATATAAGTTTAAGTGTTATTGCAAAAGGAGAAAGAGCGGCAAGGCTTAAGGAAGAAGGATGCCTGATTAATGGAAAGACATACCACCCGGAGGTATTGACTCCGGCTGAAGCAAAGGGTGTTGATCTTCTTGTTGTGTCATTAAAGTATGGAGCTCTTGCAGGAGCATTAGACGATATAAAAGAAGCTGTTGGTGAGAATACAATTGTTATGAGTCTTATGAATGGTGTTGACAGTGAAGAAATAATATCTGCTAAGATAGATAAATCTCATATCATTTATTCACTTATAAAGGTTGCATCACATAGAGAAGGAAAGGAATATGTGTTCAATCCTGAGACTACAATAGGAATTATATATGGTGAGGCAGATGCACCATATGAGAGTGAAAGAGTTGTGGCAATAAGAGAGTTGTTTGATGGAACAGGAATTAATTACAGAGTGACTGAATATATCAAAGAAGAGATATGGAGCAAATTCAGACTTAATATCTGTAACAATCTTCCACAGGCTATTATCGGAGCCGGAGTTGGCTGTTATACTGACAGTGAACATATGAAAGCAATCAGTGCAGGACTGCGTAAGGAAGTTGAAACAGTTGCGCTTGCCAAAGATATTGATATGAGCAGATGTGCAGATAACTCAAGCCGAGGAAGTGCTGTTCCGCCAACAGCAAGGTATTCAACACTTCAGGATATAGATGCCGGAAGATATACAGAAATAGATATGTTTTCCGGAGCTATGATGAGAATGGGAAAAGAGCTTGGAATTCCTACACCATATAATGAATATACATATCATATCATCAAGGCACTTGAAGAAAAGAATGATGGTGTGTTTGATTATGATGAGAATAGCGCAGCAGTGACCTATTCAAAGTAGAGGGCGTGACTCTTTCCAGCCATTGGCCGTATACCTGATTATGGTATTCGGGTAATGAGCTTATGGAATATATAGAATAAATCATTGGTAATTTTGAAACAGCCTACTAAACACAGCAAATACACATGTTTAGTAGGTAGTTTTATGCCAGATATAACATGCCAGATTATATAACAACCTACTAAATTGCAAATGTTGTTGCATTTAGTAGGTTGTTTTCTTGTTTTTTGAAGAGGATTAAATATATGAAGCGAAAATATAATCCTATTTACATGTCAAATTACCTACGAAATATCCGTAAGTTGGTCGATTAGTAGGTAATGGACAAGATAAACATCAATAAATCGTCTTAAAATACCTACTAAAAGGGGCAATATCACTTAATTAGTATGCTTGTCTGATAATTAATAGAATATCCTATAATCATATCTGGATTTACGATAAATAATATCAATAATTCTTGTTGACATATACCCTATATGGGTATATTATACATCATGCAAGTGAATATACCCCACTAGGGTATACATCATGCGCTGCATACATTACATATATTACAGCTATAACAGATAAATATAAAAGAGTATTTATCAGGCACCAATATAATAATCAGACGAAGAAGAGAAAGGAAGACTAATGGAAAAGGAATGTTGTTGTCATAAGACAAAAGAACGTGATGCCAGAGAATATAAAGACCTCTGTAACAGACTCAGCAGAATTGAAGGGCAGATAAGAGGAATTAAGGGAATGGTCGAGAAAGATGCATATTGTATCGACATTCTTAATCAGGTGTCGGCAGCCCAGTCTGCGCTTAATAGTTTTACGAAGGTGCTCCTGGATAATCACATCAAGAGTTGTGTGGTTCAGGATATTAAAGAAGGCAAGGATGATACAGTGGAAGAACTTGTTAAGACAATAGGCAAATTCATGCGATAAGAATTATAAAAGGAGATGTTAAATATGGGAACAGCTATAATAATCGGCATATTAGCCATAATAGTAGTAATTGCAGTAATAAGCAGTGTTAAGCATATGAAAGGTGAAGACGGATGCTGTGGCGGCGGTGGAGATACTGTTGCAGAGGAGAAGAAGGTTCTTGATAATCCTGTAATTGCTGTCAAAACTGTAAATATTGAAGGTATGCATTGTGAGAACTGCAAGAACATTATTGAGAGATCTGTTAATAAGATTGATGGTGCTTCATGCCAGGTTAATCTTAAGAAGAAGCAGGCAACTATTGAAGTTGACAGAGAAATCGATGACGCTGATATAAGAATTGCAATAGAGAGACTTGATTTCAAAGTTACAGGAATAACAGCTAACCATAAGGAGGGCTAGTGTGGTATGGAACAGTACAATGTTACAGGAATGAGCTGTGCAGCTTGTCAGGCAAGAGTTGAGAAGGCTGTCAGCAAAGTACCTGGAGTGGAAAGCTGTTCAGTAAGTCTTCTTACTAATTCTATGGGGGTTGAAGGAACTGCAGCACCTGATGCAGTCATTAAAGCTGTGGAAGCTGCAGGATATGGCGCATCAGAAAAGGGAACTAAGAACAGCAGTCCTTCAATGCAGGAGCAGGAAGACGCACTGGCAGATAAGACAACCCCGGTTTTAAAGAAGAGATTAATAGCTTCATTAGTATTTCTGGTTGTGCTTATGTATTTCAGCATGGGACATATGATGTGGGGCTGGTCGCTTCCATCAGTGCTTGAAGGCAATCATGTGGCCATGGGTTTAATACAAATGCTGCTTACAATAATGATAATGGTTATTAACCAGCATTTCTTCATAAGTGGATTTAAGGGTCTGTTACATCGTTCACCTAATATGGATACACTTGTTGCGCTTGGTTCAGGGGCTGCATTTGTGTGGAGCACATATGCACTTTTTGCCATGACAGACTGTCAGGTAAGAGGCGATATGGCAGGCGTAATGCACTACATGGACGAATTCTATTTTGAATCGGCAGCCATGATTCTTACACTTATTACAGTAGGAAAAATGCTTGAAGCCCGCTCAAAGGGAAAGACAACCGATGCATTAAAGAGTCTTATGAAGCTTGCTGCCAAGACAGCAGTACTTTATGTTGACGGACAGGAAAAGGAAGTTCCTGTTGAACAGGTTATGACAGGCGACATATTTGTTGTAAGACCGGGGGAAAATATACCTGTAGATGGTGTCATCATTGAAGGTAACACAGCAGTTAATGAATCAGCGCTTACAGGTGAGAGCATTCCTGTTGATAAACAGGAGGGAGATCCGGTAAGTGCAGCTACACTTAATACATCTGGATTTATAAAATGCAGGGCTACAAGAGTAGGAGAAGACACAACACTTTCCAAGATAATACAGATGGTAAGTGATGCGGCTGCGACTAAGGCGCCAATTGCAAAAATAGCAGATAAAGTTTCAGGGGTATTTGTACCTGCAGTTATTACAATAGCAGTTATCACAATAATAGTATGGCTGTTATGTGGTAAAGACCTGGGATTCGCACTTGCAAGAGGAATATCGGTGCTTGTAATAAGCTGTCCTTGTGCATTGGGGCTTGCAACTCCTGTTGCAATTATGGTTGGTAACGGAGTTGGCGCTAAGAACGGAATTATGTTCAAGACGGCAGTTTCTCTGGAACAGACAGGTAAGATGCAGATAGTTGCACTTGATAAGACTGGTACAATCACAGAGGGTGAACCAAAGGTTACAGACATTGTGACCGGTGATGGAATTTCACAGAAAGAACTAGTTGCCATAGCATATGGTCTTGAAAAGAAAAGTGAGCACCCACTTGCAAAGGCTGTTGTTAATTATGTAGAAGAGAGTGCGGATAAGAACACATTTACAGAAGAAGTAACTGACTTTAAGGCGGTTTCCGGTAACGGACTTAAAGGAAAGCTTGATACCAATGTGGTGGCAGGTGGTAATCTTAAGTTCATATCAGAATACTGCAATGTCTCTGATGATTTAAGAAATAAGGCTGACGATTTGTCATCAGAAGGAAAGACACCACTTTTCTTTGCGAGAGATAACGAGCTTCTTGGAATAATAGCTGTTGCTGATACGATTAAGAAAGACAGCCCACAGGCTATCAAAGAACTCCAGAATATGGGAATCAAGGTTGTAATGATTACCGGAGATAATGAAAGAAGTGCGAAGGCAATCGGAAAGCTTGCCGGAGTTGATGAAGTTATTGCAGGTGTTCTTCCGGAAGGAAAAGAAAAAGAGATTGCAAGACTTAAGGAGCAGGGAAGTGTTATAATGGTCGGTGATGGAATTAATGATGCTCCGGCACTTACAAGAGCTGATATCGGTATTGCAATCGGAGCTGGCACAGATGTTGCCATAGATGCAGCAGATATAGTTCTTATGAAGAGCAGATTATCAGACGTGCCTGCTGCCATAAGACTTTCAAAGAGAACACTTACCAATATACATGAGAATCTGTTCTGGGCATTCTTCTATAACTGTATAGGAATCCCGCTTGCAGCAGGTGTGTGGATACCATTATTTGGATGGACACTCAATCCGATGTTTGGTGCAGCAGCTATGAGTTTATCAAGCTTCTGCGTAGTAACGAATGCATTAAGACTTAATCTCGTAAAGATATATGATACAGGAAAAAACCATATTTACAAGAAAAAGTTAGGCAAAATAAAGAATAAAACGACAAAAGGAGACAAAACTATGACAAAGACTATGAATATTGAGGGTATGATGTGCGGACACTGTGAGGCTACAGTTAAGAAGGCACTTGAGGCTGTTGACGGAGTTACAGAGGCAGTTGTAAGCCATGAGAACGGAACAGCGGTTGTGACACTTTCTAAGGAAGTTGATAATGATGTGTTAAAGAAGACTGTTGAAGATAAGGATTACAAGGTAACAGCAGTTAAATAATAATAAAGCGGTTAAATAAAGAGTTTGTATTGTGAATGTCATTTGAAAATGTTAAAATCATCAGATAGAAGGTATTACTTAATGTATGGAGGAAGAAGATGAACATAACATTTTTGGTGCTGTATATAATTGCAGCAGTGGTTCTTGCATATGTTCTGGTAAGAACATATCTTGAAAAAGACAGAATGAGCAAGTTCGTTGCTGTCCCAGTGATTCTGGCTTTAGTATGTGTACTTGGATATTCTGTGAACTTTATGACAGATGACTATAAGAAAATGTCCTGTGCTACCAGCATTATGATGGTAGCTCAGGATTTTGCGCTTGTTGCGGTACTTGTGTATACGAGGGAATTTACGAGAATATGCAATAAAGCAACAAAGATAATGGCAGGAGTGTCATCGGTTCTTGCGATTGCAGATTCGGTGATTTTTATAATTAATATTTTTGATGAGATAGCGTTAAAGTACAGCCTTAACAAATGTAATGGTGGTTACGTTCTTGGATATGAAGGAGAAGTCTGGTTTGCTGTTCATGCGATTATCAACCTGATAATAGTTGCAATGGTAATAGGACTGCTTGTTGTAAAATGTATGAGAATTCCCGGAGCATATTGGGGAAGATATACATTTATGGGGATAGGATTATTTATAATACTTATATTTAAGTTCATATTTATAGCGAAAATGATAGATCTCAGAGTGGATATATCAATATTATTATATGCATTTCTGGGAGTTCTTATATATTGGAATACATTCTGGTATTCTAAAAAGACAATGCTTAATGTTACACATGAGATGATAATAGACCATATGCAGGTACCTGTTATATTATTTGATTACGAAGGGGTTGTAGCAGATTTTAATGTGCCAATGCATAATATATTTGATGATCTTATGTATGATAACAGGGAACAGACATATTCATGGTTTATAGAGAATAAGCATGTTCCGGTAGAAGAAGGAAAAGACACATTTGAGTGGAATCTCAAAGAACACAGCTACGACTGCAGGATTGTCAATCTGTCAGATAATAAGGGAAGACTATTAGGGAAAATCATAGTAATGCAGGATGTCAGCGAGCTTAAGAAAGCATACAGGGAATTGCAGGACATGGTTGTATACGATCCGCTTACGGGTGTGTTCAGCAAGCTCAGTTATCTTGATAACTGTAAGAATTATGATGATTTTAAGGGACCGGTAAGTGTTGCAGTGTGCAATGTTAACAGCCTTAATGATATTAACATAAGATTTGGACAGAAGATTGGAGATTCTGTAATGATAAATGTTGCTGATGTTCTTAAGTCCGAGTTAAAGAATAATGCATACATTGCAAGGCTAAACGGAAGTGATTTTGCAATAGTTCTTAAGAATTATACTAAAGAAAAGTCAGAAACATTAATAGCGGGAGTGAAAGATAAAATAACCAGACAGTGTTCAACTAAAGACTATAAGGTTACTGTAGAATATGGAATATCAGTGCGTGATAATAATAACAAGTGGATGATGGATGTCACTAATAAGGCAGCAGCAATTATGAAAGAAAAGAAGGCATCAAGAACACATTAAAATATGACGCAGAAATGGAAGAGAATATGAAATTTGATGGGATTAAAAAGGTCAGTGATGGCAAATTTATTAACAGATATGACCTGTATTATACAACAGAAGATGACAGACATAAGGTGTACGAAATTATAAGCAGAAACGATAATCTCAGTACTATTGAGGATGTGAGAAACAGCAGTACAGATGGTGTTGTTATAGTTGCAACCGATGAGAAGAATGAGAGAATACTTATTAACAAAGAATACAGAATGTCAGTTGGTGGTTATGTATACAATTTTCCGGCTGGGCTTATAGATGAAGGAGAGACTCCTGAGATTGCAGCCAGAAGAGAGTTAAAGGAAGAGACCGGACTTGATCTGGTTACTATTGAGGACAAGCTGTATGACAGTTATAGTGCGATAGGTTTTTCTAATGAAACCAATGCAGTGATAATTGGAAAGGCAGCAGGAGAATTTGCTCCAAGTACATCCACATTTGAAGAGATTAAGGCTGGATGGTATACAAGACAGGAAGTTAAAGAACTGTTAAAGGATAAGCATTTTGCAGCAAGAACACAGGCGTTCTGTTATATGTGGGCAAAGAACGAGAACGTTTGATGGAATTATATGATTAGGTGAGAGGTTGATAATGTTCTGGAAGAAGACAGTTGTGTCAGTATGTATAGCTGCGCTGGCTGCTATTGTAGTGGCAGGATGCGGAAAGCATGTTAAGGCAGCAGTGTATACATATGAAGAGAATGATGAAGGAAAGCTTGTAATTACAGGGCTTACCGATAAGGGAAAAGAGGATATGGTGCTTAAAGTTCCTGCCAGTATAGATGGTAAGGAAGTTATTGGAATAGGAAGCGGGGCATTCAGGGAAGATACTAAGGTAACAGAGGTAGTAATAGCAGATGGAATAACATATGTATCTGAAAATGTATTTCTTAACTGCTATAATCTTAAGAATATTGATATCCCTGAATCCGTGAAAACAATTGGAACCAATACATTTACAGGAACCGAATGGGAATATCAGATATTTAAAGACAAAGATGAAGTTGTTGTTAATGATATCCTGTGTGCAGTCAACAAGGATGAAGGTTCTTACACAGTGCCGGATGGAGTAGTTACTATAGCATCAGGTGTGTTTTATAATAAAACAGGCATAACATCAGTGAATATACCTGATTCTGTGGAGGAGATAGGAACATATGCATTCTCAGGATGTACAGGAATAGAAAAAATAGAACTGCCGTCGGGACTTAAAAGAATAGGATATGGCGCATTTGC
Organism: uncultured Eubacterium sp.; assembly: GCA_945910225.1. Taxonomy (GTDB): domain Bacteria; phylum Bacillota; class Clostridia; order Lachnospirales; family Lachnospiraceae; genus Lachnospira. The sequence continues at coordinate 19,367 of CAMDYG010000009.1, forward strand.
CAATATGTCATTGAAAAATATGAATGTGCCGGCAAGAGTTGACAGCATAGGAAATGAAGCATTCCTTGGAATACAAGAGATTAATTATCAGGGAAAAGCACAGGGAAGTCCATGGGGAGCAGATACGGTTCAATAAGAAAGCGAGGATTAATATGATAAAAAAGAAAACTAATACATTTCTTTCATGCGACCAGAAAACATCTATACATGTTGTTATGTGGTGTCCGGATGAAGATAAGTATGAACAGCCGGTTGCAATTCTTCAGTTGTGTCATGGAATGATAGAATATATAGACAGATATGATGGATTCGGAAAGTTCATGGCTGAAAAGGGAATACTTGTGGTTGGTAATGACCATCTTGGACATGGAAAGTCGGTTGCATCAGAAGATGATTACGGATATTTCAAGAAGAAACATCCACAGGAGGCACTTGCAAAAGATGCGCATCATCTTACAGTCTTAATGAAGAAAATGTATCCTGGCGTAAAATATTATCTTGCAGGACATAGCATGGGATCATTTGTTACAAGAAAATATATCTGTGACTATGGTAAAGAACTTGATGGAGTTATTATAATGGGAACCGGACATCAGCCAACACCAGTAGTACTGGCAGGTAAGGCGCTTGCACAGATAACTAAGCTCATAAAGGGAGACAGGTATAGAAGCTCATTCTTATCAAAGGTAATGTTTGGCAGCTACAATAAAAAGATAAAAAACGTAAGAACTGCCAATGACTGGCTTACAAGAGATGAGAAGATAGTTGATGAATACAATGCAGGAAAGCTTACTACTTTTTTATTTACAGCTAATGGATATATAGGCCTTATGAATATGATACTGTATGTAAGGAATCCTAAGAATATAGCACGTATTCCAAAGGAACTTCCTATGCTTATGATGTCAGGTCTTGATGATCCTGTTGGTGAATATGGCAAGGGTGTGTATCGTGCATATAATACTTATCATGGACATATAGAGGATATAGATTTAAGACTGTATGAAGACTGCCGTCATGAATTGTGCAATGAACTTAATAAAGAATTCATATATGAAGAAATGTATGACTGGATCAGACAGCATATGTAATGTTATATATAAAAATCCCGTGACTGGAATATGTAGTCACGGGATTTTTATAAGTATTATAACTTGATTGTTGTATATTTAGGGATACATGCAATTCCAAGTGCATAAGGACCTGTGTGGCAGCCTGATATAATACTGATTCTTGTCTTGAAGTCAGCTCTTCTTTCAAGCAGAGTAGTTCCAAGAGCAGCTTCTACAGCATCACGATACTCGTCAGCTTCTTCAGGATTAGTACAATAACCTACAGTAATATCCCAATCTTCAATAGGTCTTCCCTTTGATTCAATATATTTCTTGATCATATCAATAACATTGGACTTACCTTTGTTACGTGTTCTTGTAAAACCGCCAAGACCAATCTCGCCCTCTTTCATGACGATGATAGGTCTGAGGCTTAACTTGCTTGTAATAGTGATAGCAGTCTTGGCAAGTCTGCCGCCTTTGCTCAGATATTCAAGAGACTCTGTTGTGAACATGATTCTTCCGTCATTTCTTAAAGCCTCAAGTACTTTAATTGTATCCTCATAAGAATATCCAGCTTTTCTCATTTCAAGAGCCTGGTATATAAAAAGAGAAAATGATGCAGAATTAAGTAATGAATTGATTACAGTAACTTTGGCATCAGGATGATCCTCTAATATTATATCTTTAGCCGTGCATGCTGAATTGTATGAACCTGAAAAATACGAAGTAATAGTGCACACAATTGCAGGTCTGCCAGCCTCAACACTTGGCATGATAGCATCTACAAAGTCCTGTACGCTAGGAAGGGATGATTTAGGAAAAGCTCCTTCGTCGGTCATTCTTCTGTAGAATTCATCATGTGTTATATCGTATTGTTCCTTAAGGTAATTAACTCCGTCAAAAGTAGTATAGAGTGGTACAAGCTTAAGGTTGTGTGTCTCTGCGTATTCTCTTACTATGTCGCAAGCGGAATCTGTAATTATATCAAACATAAATATATTATCCTCCAAGTTGTGAAAACGATTTGTTTTGTTAATTGATATGGTAACACATAGTATTCAAAACTACAATACATAAATATTAATATTTTGTTAAATATGCATTTATAATTAGAAAATTATGTTGTATAATATTTTTCGTGTGAATTAATTCCGATAATGGAGGACATTATAATGAAGGTATGTACATTTCTTACCGAGGGCTTTGAAACAGTTGAAGCTCTTGCTGTTATTGACATATTGAGAAGAGCAGATATACAGGTTGATACAATATCTATTACTGGAGACAGGCTTGTTAAGAGCGCACAGGGAATTACAGTAATGGCAGATGAATTATTAGATGAATATGAATTTGATGGAAGCGAAATGCTTTTTTTACCGGGAGGACCGGGACACCAGTCATATTATAAGTGTGACAGGCTTATTGAATTGTTAAAGGATTATAATGCTAAGAATAACAGAATTGCAGCTATATGTGCTGCTCCGTCTGTGCTTGGCAGTCTTGGATTATTAGAAGGCAGAAAGGCAATGGCATTTCCGGGATTTGAAGACAAGCTTAAGGGAGCGGAAGTATTAAAAGCTCCGGAACGTGTTGTTACGGATGGCAATATTACGACATCAAGAGGAATGGGAACTTCAATAGATCTTGGACTCGAGATGGTAAGACTTTTAAAGGGTGAGGCTCTTGCGGAGCAGCTCAGGGCATCAACACAATATATATAATAATTCAAGAGGTTAATATGAGTTACGATAATTATGATTATGAAGAGGCATACAGACATAGTCAGTATAGACGAAAAAGAGCGATTGCAATGAAGAAAAAAAGAAAGCAGATTCTTAAGAAAAGGTTAATGCTTCTTATATCAGTGGCAGCAGTTGTGGTCATTGCAGTTTTAGTAATCAGCATAACATCATCAATAAGAAAGTCCGCTAAAAGCAAAGAAGCATTTGCGTCAGACATAACACAAGAAACTAATGAAGAAACACAGACACAGGAAGAAACAAAGCCATCACTTATCTATTCGCAGATGGCAGCAGATTATAAGGATCTGTCATCAGATAGCAATATAGGTTCTCCATACGCAGCACTTATAGATGTTACTAATCATAAGATAATAGCAGGAAAGGGAGCAACGGAAAAGATATATCCGGCTTCAATGACTAAAGTTATGACACTGATTGTTGTAACAGAGAATCTTAAAGATATGTCACAGACATATACATTTGGTTTTGAAATGCTTAACAGATTATATATAGAAGAGGCATCAAGGGCAGGATTTGAACAGGATGAAACAGTTGATGTAGAAGATCTGCTTTATGGACTTATTCTCCCATCCGGAGCGGATGCGGCAGAAGCTCTTGCAATAATGGTTGCAGGATCTAATGAAGATTTTGCCAAGCTTATGAATCAGAAATGCGAAGAATTAGGACTTAAGAATACACATTTTGCCAATCCATCTGGATTGTATGATGATAATCAGTATACTACACCTGCTGAGATGGCAATGATAATGGAATATGCCATGCAGGACGAATTAAGAGCAAAGGTGCTTGGAACATATCAGTATACGACTAAGGCGACAACACAGCATCCGCAGGGAATTCCTCTTACAAGCACAATGTATTCAAGAATATATGGCAATGAGGCACCTGGCGTTAAGGTAACTGGAGGAAAGACTGGATATGTCAATGAATCCGGAAGCTGTCTGGTAAGCTATGCTGTTACAGATAATGGACATGCATATGCGTTCTGCACCAGTGGGGCTACATATAAGTGGGCACCTGTATATGATGAAATATATGTTTACAAGAATCTTATACCAGATTCAGAGAAAAACATTGAAACAGCTTCGACTGCAAAAGTTAATAATTGACAGCCAGAATATGTCATAATAATTAGAATTAAAGACCGCATAATAACAGTAAGACGATAAGTTATGGCGCCATAGCTTTTCGCCTGAACCAAATTGTTTATTAAGGAGGCATATTATTATGGCTAAATCAACAAGTTCTAATTATAAGACTAAGAAGGAAGCACAGAGTGCACTTGACAGATTCAAGATGGAAGTTGCATCAGAGATAGGTGTTAACTTAAAGGATGGTTATAACGGAGACCTCACATCAGCAGAGGCTGGATCAGTTGGTGGTAACATGGTTAAAGAGATGATCAGAAGACAGGAAGAGCAGATGAGCGGCAAGTAATCTGCCAGTAACATCTTAGAATATACAACACTGACAAACAAGGGCTGCAGTAATTGTGTTTTTAGAAAATACAAGGGCTGCAGCCCTATCTTTTATTTTTTAAAAATATTACTGGTAATCTTACAATACTTATGTTATAATTCGTGGGTATGTTGTACGATAGTAACATTACATATATCATAGGAGGATTAATTTATAATGAGTTTCACAGTTGAGAATTTAGAAGAGAAGAATATGGTTAAGCTTGTTATTGAGTCTACTGCAGAAGAATTTGAGGCAGGTCTTAATACTGCATATAATAAGAATAAGAGTAAGATCAGCCTTCCAGGTTTCAGAAAAGGTAAAGCACCTAGAAAGATGATTGAGAAGATGTATGGCGCAGAAGTATTCTACGAAGATGCAGCTAATTCAATTATTCCAGATGCATATGCTAAGGCTGCTGATGAGTGTGGTCTTGAGCTTGTTTCTCAGCCTAAGATCAATGTAACACAGTTAGAGGCTGGAAAGCCATTTATCTTTGAAGCTGTTGTAGCTACTAAGCCAGAAGTTGAGCTTGGACAGTACAAGGGCGTTGAGGTAACTAAGGCTGATACAGAAGCAACAGATGCTGATGTAGAAGAAGAGTTAAAGAGAGTTCAGGATCAGAATTCAAGAACAGTTGCTGTAACAGACAGAGCTGTTAAGGATGGCGATAATACAGTTATTGATTTTGAAGGATTTGTTGATGGTGTTGCATTTGAAGGCGGTAAGGGAACAGATTATCCACTTACAATCGGATCTCATTCATTCATTGATACATTTGAAGATCAGATTATCGGTATGAATATCGGTGATGAGAAAGAAATCAACGTTACATTCCCAGAAGAGTATCATGTAGATGAGCTTAAGGGAAAGCCAGCTATGTTCAAGGTTTCTGTTAAGGAGATCAAGGAGAAGCAGCTTCCAGAACTTAATGATGAGTTCGCTCAGGATGTATCTGATTTCGATACACTTGCTGAATATAAGGATGATTTAAAGAATAAGATTGCTGACAGAAAGTCAAGAGAAGCTAAGTCTAAGCAGGAAGATGAAGCAATCGCTAAGATCATTGAAACATCTAAGATGGATATTCCAGATGCTATGGTTGACACACAGGTTAACAGAATGGTTGAGGATTTTGCTCAGAGATTACAGCAGCAGGGATTATCAGTTGAGCAGTACTTCCAGTACACAGGTATGACAGCTGATAAGATTATGGATGAGATGAAGCCAGAGGCTGTTAAGAGAATCCAGTCAAGACTTGTTCTTGAGGCAGTTGTTAAGGCTGAGAACATCGAAACTTCAGATGAAGAATTTGAAGCAGAGTTAAAGAAGATGGCAGAAGCTTACAAGATGGAACTTGATCATATCAAGGAATTCATGGGAGACTATGAGAAGAAGCAGATTAAGGAAGATCTTGCAATTCAGAAGGCTGTAGATGTTATCGTTAATTCAGTTGTTGAAAAGTAATTGGATTGATAAGAAACATTTTAGTATATTGGAGGTTGTGTAATGAGTTTTGTACCTTATGTCATAGAACAGAACAGCAGAGGCGAGAGATCATATGATATTTACTCAAGACTGCTTAAAGACAGAATTATATTCTTAGGAGAAGAGGTAACAGATGTTTCTGCTAATCTTGTAGTAGCACAGATGCTATTCCTTGAAGCAGAAGATCCAAGCAAGGATATACATTTCTACATTAACAGCCCGGGAGGATCTGTATCAGCAGGTTTTGCTATTTATGATACAATGCAGTACATCAAATGTGATGTATCTACAATATGTATTGGTATGGCTGCAAGTATGGGTGCATTCCTTCTTTCAGGCGGTGCTAAGGGAAAGAGACTTGCTCTTCCTAATGCAGAGATTATGATTCACCAGCCATCAGGCGGTGCAAGAGGTCAGGAGACTGAGATCAGAATCGTTGCTGAGAATATACTTAAGACAAGAAATAAGTTAAATGAAATACTGGCTGCTAACACAGGTAAGTCAGTTGAAGAGATTTCACGCGACACAGAAAGAGATAATTACATGACAGCACAGGAGGCTGTTGCATATGGACTTATCGATAGTGTTGTAGAAAAGAGATAATTGCTTATGATAAGGAAGGCGTCTGCAGATTGACATCGGCAGATGTCTCCCTTGTTTTTGCATGATAAGATATTTCATGCATATATGAAAGGTATTTGGAGGATAGTATGGCAGGCAGAAATATAGACGAGAAGCTTAGATGCTCATTCTGTAATAAGACACAGGATCAGGTTAAGAAGCTTATCGCAGGACATAATGGTGTATACATTTGCGATGAATGTGTAGAAATATGCAGTGATATCCTTGATGAAGAGTTTGAAACAGAAGATGGCAGCAATGATGTGGTTGAAGGCATGAATATTAATCTGCTTAAGCCAAAGCAGATAAAAGAATTCCTTGATGATTATGTTATTGGACAGGATGAGGCAAAGAAGGTGCTTGCAGTTGCTGTATATAATCATTACAAGAGAATTATGTCACAGGCAGATCTTGACGTAGAATTACAGAAGAGTAATATTCTTATGCTTGGACCTACAGGTTCAGGAAAAACATTTCTTGCACAGAATCTTGCAAGACTTCTTAATGTTCCATTTGCAATTGCAGATGCAACAACTCTTACAGAAGCGGGATATGTTGGCGAAGATGTAGAGAATATTCTTTTGAAGCTTATACAGGCTGCAGATTATGATGTTGAGAAAGCACAATATGGAATTATATATATTGATGAGATAGATAAGATTACCAAGAAGTCAGAGAATGTATCTATAACAAGAGATGTATCTGGTGAAGGCGTACAGCAGGCACTTCTTAAGATATTAGAAGGAACAGTTGCATCAGTTCCACCACAGGGAGGAAGAAAGCATCCACAGCAGGAGCTTATTCCTATTGATACAACTAATATCCTTTTCATATGTGGTGGTGCATTTGACGGACTGGAGAAGATAATAGAGTCAAGAATGGATAAGAGCTCAATCGGCTTTAATTCAGAGCTTAAAGAAAAGAGTAATGATGATGTTGGAGAGATGTTCCACAAGGCTCTTCCACAGGATCTTATTAAATTCGGTCTTATACCGGAATTCGTAGGACGAGTACCAGTTGTTGTTTCTCTGGATTCTCTTGATGAAGAAGCTCTTGTAAGAATATTAATAGAGCCTAAGAATGCTATTATTAAGCAGTATCAGGCATTATTCGGGCTTGATGAGGTAGCGCTTGAATTTACAGATGAAGCTGTAGAGGCAGTTGCACATAAGAGTTTTGAAAGAAAGACAGGGGCAAGAGGTCTTCGTTCTATTCTGGAATCAGTCATGAATGAAGTAATGTATGAGATTCCATCAGATGAGACAATTGCCAAATGTATAATAACTAAGGAAGCTGTAGAAGGTACGGCTAAGCCTCTGTTAGAATACAGAACAGATGCTGTTAAAAAAGCACAGTAAGATTATTGAGGCGGACTGTTCGTGGATGGACAGTCCGCTTTTTTAGGGTAAAGGGAAAATAAATATATGAAAAAGAATACAGATAACAGATATTATCCGGTTATTCCATTAAGGGATACAACAGTATTTCCAGGGATGGTTATGCATTTTGATGTCAGCCGTAAAAAGTCAATAAAAGCCATACAGTCAGCGATGACATCAGACCAGTATATATTTCTGGTAACACAGCGTGATTCACAGGTTTCAGAACCTGATATATCAGATATATATACAGTGGGAACACTGGCTGTAATTAAACAGATAATTAAAATGCCGGGCAAGATATTAAGAATACAGGTTGAAGGAATCTGCAAAGCTGTAGTTAACAGTTTTGAAGAGGCTTCCGGAATGATGGTTTCGTCTATAACGAAAACAGAAGATATTCCAAAGCCTGATGCGGTACTTGGAAGAGCTATTCTTGTTGGAATGAGAGAACTGTTAATGCAGTATGCAAGGGTTAATAGCAAGTTCTCCAAGGATACAATAAAAAGATGGCTTGAATTAAAAAAAGCAGATGTACTCATGAATGAATTTGCTGCCGAATTTCCTATGGAATATGATAAGAGACAGCAGTTTCTTGAGATGGAAGATTATGAGCAGATGTATACCTGTGCAGCGACATTGCTTATAAATGAAACCAATGCATACAGGATTAAAGAAGAACTTGGCAATATAGTCAGGGAAAAGGTAGAGAAAAACCAGAAAGATTATATATTAAGGGAAGAACTGGCTGCAATCAATGAGGAACTGGATGGTTCAATGTCAACAGAAGCTGATGATTTCATGCAGGCTGTTGAAAATATGGATGCACCGCAGTATGTAAAGGATAAGCTTACAAAGGAAATAAAAAGGCTAAAGAACCTTTCAGGAAATAACTCAGAGGCTAATGTGGAAAGAACCTATATTGAGACATGCCTGCAGCTTCCATGGAATATTGGAACACAGGATAACAAAGATATTGAGAATGCAAGAAAAGTTCTGGATGAAGATCATTACGGAATGGATGAGATCAAGGACAGAATAATTGAATCGCTTGCGGTAAGAAATATAACCAGCAAAGGAAAAGCACCGGTTATATGTCTTGCAGGTCCTCCGGGAACAGGAAAAACGTCTATAGCAAAATCTGTTGCAAGAGCGTTAGGCAGGCAGTATGTGCGCATATGCCTTGGCGGTGTCAGGGATGAGGCTGAGATAAGAGGACACAGGAAAACATATATAGGAGCTATGCCGGGAAGGATTATTGATGGGCTTATACAGGCGAAGGCTAATAATCCATTAATGCTTCTTGATGAGATAGACAAAATAAGCAGCGATTACAAAGGTGATACGTCATCGGCTCTTCTTGAAGTGCTTGATGGCGAGCAGAATGTCAATTTTGCAGATCATTATATTGAGATGCCGGTAGATTTATCAAATGTTCTGTTTATAGCTACAGCTAATGATTTATCAAAGATAAGCCGTCCGCTGTTAGACAGAATGGAAGTTATAGAAGTGAGTTCATACACTGCGAATGAGAAGTTTCATATAGCAAAGGAACATCTTGTAAAGAAACAGATTAAAGGAAATGGACTTATGGCGCAGGATGTTAAATTTACTGATAAAGTAGTTAAAACGATAATATCATCATACACAAGAGAGGCAGGAGTGCGAGGACTGGAAAGACAAGTGGCAAAGGTGGTAAGAAAAGCTGTCCGCCAGTTGTATGACGAAGGCGTATTTATGCCGGATGGTTCAAGAAATAAAAACATAAAAAAGACAATAAGCATATCCGACAAGAATATAACAGAATATCTGGGTAAGATAAAATACCGTGCAGATAAAAAGAATGATAAAGGTGATGTGGGAATTGTCAGAGGTCTTGCATGGACACAGGCAGGAGGAGATACGCTTGAAATCGAAGTTATAACCATGCCGGGAAAGGGAGAATTCAAGCTTACAGGTAACATGGGTGATGTTATGAAGGAATCAGCAAGTATAGCTATATCATACGTTAAGTCCATAACAGAAACTGGCAGATACAGAGTGCCAATAGAATTCTATGAGAAACATGGATTCCATCTTCACATACCAGAAGGGGCAACACCAAAGGATGGTCCATCAGCCGGAATAACAATGGCTACTGCCATACTTTCTGCGGTTACAGGCAGACCGGTACGCGCCGATATTGCAATGACAGGAGAACTTACTCTGAGTGGAAAGATACTTCCAATAGGCGGACTTAAAGAAAAACTGATTGCAAGCAGAACAGCCGGAATATACAATGTGTGTGTTCCAGAGGATAACAGGCAGGATGTAGAAGAACTGGCTGATGAGATTACAGAAGGCATGAACATAATATATGTCAGAAAAGCAACAGATGTTTTTGAACAGGCATTTGTCAGATAAAGGAGGATTCTATGGTTGTAAAGAAAGTTAATCTTGATATAGTAGTGGGCGTTACGAGTACTTTGCCAGAAACTGAATATCCAGAAGTAGCATTTGCAGGGAAATCCAATGTTGGCAAATCATCTCTTATTAATGCGCTTATGAATAGAAAGTCATATGCGAGAACATCGTCACAGCCTGGTAAGACACAGACAATTAATTTCTATAACATTAATGACAGTATGTATCTGGTTGATCTGCCTGGATATGGCTATGCAAGTGTAAGTGCATCGGTTAAAGCCAAATGGGGTAAAATGATCGAGAAGTATTTAAGAAAGAGCAGCCAGTTAAGACAGGTATTTCTTCTTATAGACATAAGACATGATCCATCAGATAATGACAGAATGATGTATGACTGGATTGTTAATAATGGATACAGACCAGTTATAGTTGCTACCAAGCTTGATAAGATAAAAAGAAGCCAGGTGGCAAAGCAGGTTAAAGCTGTAAGAACAGGACTTGGATTAAAGCAGGAAGATATTCTTATTCCATTTTCGTCACAGACCAAGCAGGGATTAAAAGAACTGTGGGAACTTATAGATTCATATGTGGTTGAAGAATAACAATAACGGCAGACAGTGGTAATTACTGTCTGCCGTTATTTTACATAAGCTTGTGTATAATATAGTCATATAATTCCTGACTGTTTTCTCTCCATCTGGCACATATTATTTCAGCCTGTTCCTCCATAGGAACATTGAGATTCAGCTCAATGAGGGTTGTGTCACCTTCCTTGACCTGGCAGTGTGCTATATAATTTCCATTAGACAGCTTGTAGCAGTCTGTCACAGTTCCAGCTTCATTTTTAAGTTCGTATTTATTCTCAGCGAGATATTTTTCAATATCATCACGGATTCCGGTTGATATCTTGGTGTAGAAGAATGCAATTGTTTCTTCCCCTTCTTTAGTTAATGTGTACTGGGTACTGCTCTGGTGAGTTACTCCACGGATGAAACCATCTTCAACCAGAGAGTTGATGGCTTCCTGGAAAGTGAAATAATCCGTATACTGCTTGTCTAACATGAAAGAAGATAACTGTGTGTTAGACAGAGGGAAATTCACTTTGTTCAGCATATATAAAATCATTAACTTGTATAAAGTGGTTGAGTCTGTATTCATAAATCTTTTCCTTGATAAATATTATTGTCTTTGAGGTAATGAGTAAGAGTGTTAAGAACTCTTTTCTTGTTGGCAGTCCATAATGGAGCTGCGAGTAAATCTTTAGGTCCATCCCCTGTGAGTCTGTGTATTACCATGTCTTCTGGAAGCACAGATATAATCTTTCCTGTTATATCAAGATAATCATCCATGGACATAGCTTCAAATAAGCCTGCACAATAATCCTTGTATAGATCAGTGTCTTTAAGAATGTGCAATAACGAAACTTTGATGCCCCATGCGCCGCTGTCAGCAATATACCGGGCAGTAGCAACTGCATCATCAGCATTTTCAAAAGGAAGTCCCATTATCATGTGGACAATAGGACGTATTCCTATCTGTTTAAGGTTATATACAGCTTCATCGTATACAGAAAGGCCGTAACCACGCCTTATATATCTGGCTGTATCTTCACGAATAGTCTGGAGTCCTAATTCAATCCAGACAGGTTTGATAGTGTTTAATTCTTTTAACAAATCAAGAATATCAGAGCCGAGACAATCAGGTCTTGTAGCAATTGAGAGTATCCGTATATCATCCCGCATAATTACAGGAGTAAACAGACGGCGCAGATATTCTGCATCAGCATAAGTGTTAGTAAATGACTGGAAATAAGCTATATACTCGCTGCCTTTGTATTTATCAGCAATGACAAGCTTGGCTTTATCAATATCCTGAACAGCAAAATCACCGGAACCATGACCGCTGCAGAAAATGCATCCTCTGGTATCGAGAGTACCATCTCTGTTTGGACAGGTCATGTTTCCGGAAAGACTCAGCTTGTATAGCTTATGACCATAAGTGTTCTTCAGATATTCACTGACTGAATAATAGTATGGTAACATATCAGCTCTTAATTATTTCTCAATGTGGTCAATTACAGCCTTGCTTACAACGTCTGCAACTCTTGGATCAAATGCTTCTGGAAGAATGTTAACATCACTGACTTCATCATCTGGAACAAGGTTGGCAATTGCAAGAGCAGCAGCAAGTTTCATATCTTCTGTAATCTGTTTTGCACGTCCCTCAAGAGCACCTTTAAATATACCAGGGAAAGCAATAACGTTGTTAACCTGATTAGGAAAATCAGAACGTCCTGTACCAACGACTCTTGCACCAGCAGCCTTGGCAACGTCTGGCATGATTTCAGGAACCGGATTAGCCATTGCAAATATAATTGCATCCTTATTCATAGTCTTAACCATATCAGCAGTTACTATATTAGGAGCAGAAACTCCGACAAATATATCAGCACCACAGAGGGCATCAGCAAGAGTACCTGTTTTGCCTTCAAGATTAGTAACATCCATCATTGACTTCTGCATCCAGTTAAGTCCTTCAGATGACTTGGAAAGGATTCCTGACTTGTCACACATAGTAACATGCTTAAAGCCGTATGTAAGAAGCAGCTTAGTGATAGCGACACCGGCAGAACCAGCACCATTAACTACAACATTGCACTCTTCCTTAGCCTTGCCTGTAACCTTAAGACCATTAATAATTCCTGCGAGCACTACAATTGCTGTACCATGCTGGTCATCATGGAAAACAGGAATATCAAGTATCTCCTTAAGCCTTGACTCGATTTCAAAACATCTAGGGGCAGATATATCTTCAAGATTGATACCTCCAAATGCAGGGGCAATATTGACAACTGTCTTAATGATTTCTTCGGTATCCTGTGTGTCAAGGCAGATAGGTACTGCATTAACATTACCAAATTCCTTGAAAAGAACAGCTTTGCCTTCCATAACAGGCATAGCTGCATGTGCACCTATGTTACCAAGTCCAAGAACTGCACTTCCATCAGAAACAACAGCAATAGTATTGGCTTTAATGGTATACTTATAAGCTGCTTCCTGATCCTTAGCGATTACTTTACATGGTTCTGCTACACCTGGTGTGTATGCAAGCGCAAGATCTTCTCTTGTCTGAATCTTCATTTTAGGAGTCGTTTCAAATTTGCCATTCCATTCTTCATGGAGCTGTAAGGCTTTCTCTGCATTAGTCATGATATCTATAATCTTCCTTTCAAAATATAATATGCTTTTTAACAGCAATATATATAATAGCATAACATATCACTTAAAAAAAGTATTTTAGACTTTTCTTTTAGAATAATATGATGTATAATTAAAAAAGTCTTTGATGCAATTTCTGCATCAGTTCCCAGAAACATTTATAAGTTAATATGAGGTTAAAGTATGAGAGCTAAATTAGAAACGTTATCTGTCAGCGTATTAAGAGAATTCGCTAAAGATAAAAAAATCAAAAACATATCATCAATGAGAAAAAATGAGCTGATAGACGCACTTGTAGAAGCAACAGCTAAAGCAGAGGGGAAAGGAAGAACGGAAGAAAAGGGGAATCCTGAAGCTAAGGCGGCAGCAGAAGAAAAAAAGAATGGTGACCAATATGTAAGAGAAGAACACAAGGAAGCATATCATGCACAGCCAAAGGCAGAACCTGATGCGCCACAGGCTGATGGTATACTTGAAGTCATGCAGGATGGATATGGATTTATTAGATGTGAGAATTTCCTGCCGGGAGAGAATGATGTATATGTATCACCATCACAGATAAGAAAGTTCAATCTCAAGACAGGAGATATAATACATGGTCCTAAAAGAATGAAAGCGTCAGGTGAGAAGTTCTCGGCGCTTATGTATCTTGAGTCAGTTAATGGAAAAGATCCGTCAGCAGCGCAGAGAAGACCTGCGTTTGAAAGCCTTACACCTATATTTCCTAATGAAAGAATTCATTTGGAAAAGAACTCGAATACAGTTGCAATGAGAATAGTGGATCTTATCTCTCCTATAGGAAAGGGCCAGAGAGGAATGATTGTTTCACAGCCTAAGTCAGGTAAGACAACCCTCCTTAAGCAGATAGCTAATGCAATTACTAAGAATAATCCTGAAATGCATCTTATGATTCTTCTTATAGATGAAAGACCTGAGGAAGTAACAGATATTAAAGAATCAATTGTCGGAGAGAATGTAGAAGTTATCTATTCAACATTTGATGAGCTTCCAGAAAGACATAAGAGAGTTTCAGAGATGGTTATAGAACGTGCTAAGAGACTTGTTGAACAGGAGACGGATGTAATTATTCTTCTGGATAGTATAACAAGATTAGCAAGAGCGTATAACCTTACAGTCCAGGCAAGCGGAAGAACACTTTCTGGAGGACTTGATCCAGCCGCCCTGCACATGCCAAAGAGATTCTTTGGTGCAGCAAGAAATATGAGAGAGGGAGGAAGTCTTACAATACTTGCTACTGCACTGGTTGAGACAGGAAGCAAGATGGATGATGTTGTATTTGAAGAGTTCAAGGGAACAGGTAACATGGAACTTGTACTTGACAGAAAGCTTTCAGAAAAGAGAGTATTTCCTGCCATAGATATAGCCAAATCAGGAACAAGAAGAGAGGATCTACTTCTTGATAAAGAAGAACTTGAGGCAGTTGATATAATGAGAAAAGCTCTTAATGGATTGAAGACAGACGAGGCAGCAGAGAGAATTCTTGACATGTTTGTTAAGACAAGAAGTAACGAAGAACTTGTAAATACGGTAATTAAGAACAGGTATATATAATAATCGATATATATATAATATTAATTGTTATATCTTTTTGAAAAAATGCTTGCATAACATATTGTGTCGTGATACAATATGAAAGCTGTTTATAACAGATAAAGAGGTCATTGTGTCTAATGCGCATAGATTCCATCGGGCTAGAAAGGGAATCTAAGGCGGAATTCACAATTGTAATACTTAATAATTTGTAAAGAGGTGAAATCATGAGAGAAGGAATCCATCCAGATTACTATCAGGCAAAGGTTGTTTGTAACTGCGGTAACGAGTTCGTAACAGGTTCAACTAAGGAAGAAATCCACGTAGAGATCTGTTCTAAGTGCCATCCATTCTACACAGGACAGCAGAAGGCATCATCAACTCGTGGACGTATTGATAAGTTCAATAAGAAGTATGGTGTATCAAACAATTAATTTTGAGATAAAGGTTGAGGTTGATAATGACCTCAACTTTTTTTGAATGTATACATAACATTTTGAGTTGGAGGTATATATGAAGCCATCAGGAATTGGGGGACAAGCTGTAATTGAGGGAATAATGATGCGCAATAAGGATAAATATTCTATTGCTGTCAGAAAACCAGATAACGAAATAGAAGTTGTTGTAAGAGAAAGCAGGCTTATAACAGAGAAACATCCATGGCTTAATTTGCCAATAATAAGAGGAATAGCCAGCTTTATAGATTCACTCGTTACAGGTATTTCTACAATTAATTATTCGGCGTCTTTTTATGATGATCCATCAGAACAGGAAAAGACTAAAGTAGATGAAGTTGGGAAGAGCATCCTGAAAGATAAGTTTGAGTCAGTATTAATGGCTGTAACAGTTATATTTTCTATATTCTTTGCAATTGGATTATTTATGGTACTTCCATATCTTGCAACAAGGCTTGTATCGAAGTACATAGTATCAAAGACACTTCTTAATTTTATAGAAGGAATTGTAAGACTTCTGATATTTGTTGCATATATATCACTGATATCCATGATGAAAGACATTAAGAGAACTTTTATGTATCATGGTGCAGAGCATAAATGTATCAACTGTATAGAGAATGGTGCGAGACTTACACCAGAGAATGTCAAGAACAGTTCAAGATATCATAAGAGATGTGGAACAAGCTTTTTGTTCTTTGTAATGTTTATAAGCATAATTTTCTTTATATTTATACGAGTAGACAATACAATTCTTCAGATAGTAATAAGGATACTCCTTATACCTGTTATAGCAGGTGTGTCATACGAGGTAATCAGATGGGCAGGAAAGAATGATAACGCATTTGTCCGTGTCTTAAGTAAACCGGGTATGTGGTTTCAGAAGCTTACAACAAGAGAACCTGATATGGATATGATTGAAGTAGCAATTAAAGCAGTTGAAGAAGTATTTGACTGGAAAGAGTATCTTGCTGAATATTATGCCGAGTCAGATAATCCTGTTGAAGAACTTGTTGCATCAGAAGCAGTTCTTGCAATTTCGGGAAATCTTATGCATGAAAAGGAATCAACAAGAACAATTGATGTTCAGGAAAAAGAAGACGGAGAACAGCAGCCAGAGAAGGAACTTTCTGCAGAAGAAAGATACATTCAGACTGGAAAAGAATTTGGCATGAATGAGACAGACAGAGAGTCGTTCTCATCAATGTATGAAGTAAGCGACGAGTCAGAAAGTACAATATATGATTATGATAACCAGAATTCAGAAGAGGAAGATGAATCATATGGTTATGGAGAAGAAGGATATGATGCCCCTTCAGCTATAGAGGGATTTGAATTCATGGACAATCCAGCACCTTATATTGTTGAAGAGCATGGTGACGAAGCTGAGAAAACAGAGGAACTCAGTGAAGAAGAAGTAGTCGCTGGATTTGAATTTGAAGAGGAACAGGAAGCGGAAGAATACCCGGAAGATGTTCCGATGTTTAAACAGAAAAGACTGGATGATAAGTAAATATGATGACAATTAGGGAAGCTGTTGAATGGGGCAGCCATGAGCTTGAGGAACATGGCGTTGATAATGCAAAACATGACAGTTATGAGTTGCTGTCAGCTGTTAATGGGATGACAAGAACATTTTATCTGGTCAATCAGGACAGTATGTTATCAGAGGAAGATTTTTTATCTTTTGAGGAGTACATTGATAAAAGAGCGGCTCATGTACCACTTCAGCATATACTTGGAAAAACGTATTTTTATGGATATGAATTTGAGGTAAATGGAGATGTTCTTGTTCCAAGACCGGATACCGAAATTCTTGTTGAAGAGGTTATGAAAGTCACAAGAAATGGAGATTATATACTGGATATGTGTACCGGATCAGGATGCATAGGAATAACACTTGCCAAGAAATTTCCAGAGATTAAGGTGCTTGGTGTGGATGTTTCAGAAAGGGCACTGGCTGTGGCTGAAAAGAACAGGCACAATCTTGAGGCATATAATATCGACTTTATGTTAAGTGATCTTTTTACTGAATTAAATCAAGATATAATATTTGATACAATAGTGTCGAATCCTCCATATATTCCTACATCAGTAATTGATGGATTACAGGAAGAGGTAAGGCTTCATGATCCGGTACTTGCTCTTGATGGAAAAGAAGATGGCCTTGATTTCTATAGAAGAATATCTGAAAGTGCAGGGGCACATTTAAGGCAGGATGGTTATCTGTGTTTTGAAATAGGATGTGAGCAGGCGGATGCTGTATCAGATATAATGGAAAAGGCAGGATTTAAAGATATCAATGTGGTAAGAGATCTTGCTGGACTTAACCGCGTTGTAATGGGCAGAAAGAATAATTAAGATTTTGATAATGAAAGGAACGGGTGTTTATATGTTTGACAAGCTGGAAGATACAGTCAACAGATATGAGGATATAACTGCAGAACTTGGTAATCCTGATGTTGTTAATGATCAGGAAAAGTTCAGAAAGCTTATGAAGGAGCAGAGCAGTCTTGCACCTCTTATAGCAACTTATACAGAATATAAGAACTGCAAGAAGAATATAGAAGATAGTCTTGCAATTCTTGATGAAGAAACTGATGAAGAGCTTAAGGAAATGGCAAAGGAAGAACTTAATGAGTCTAAAGCCAGAGTTGAAGAGCTTGAGCATGAACTTAAGATACTTCTTCTTCCAAAAGATCCTAACGATGACAAGGATATAGTAGTTGAAATCAGAGCTGGTGCCGGTGGAGAAGAGGCAGCCCTTTTTGCTGCTGAGCTTTTCAGAATGTATGTACATTATGTTGAATCAAAGGGATGGAAGGTAGAAGTCCTTAGTGGAGATGAGACTGGAATTGGTGGAATGAAGGAAGTTGAGTTCATGGTTAAAGGCCAGGGAGCATATTCAATTATGAAATATGAGTCAGGAGTTCATCGTGTACAGAGAATTCCGGTAACTGAATCCAATGGAAGAATCCAGACATCTACAGCGTCAGTTGCAGTTATGCCTGAGGCAGAAGAAGTTGATATCCATATAGATGAAAAGGATATCAGAATTGATGTTATGAGAGCTTCTGGTAATGGTGGACAGTGTGTCAATACAACAGATTCAGCTGTAAGACTTACACATTATCCAACAGGAATTGTTATCTATTCACAGACAGAAAAGTCACAGATACAGAATAAAGAGAAGGCATTTGCACTTCTTAGAGCCAAGTTATATGATCTTGAAACACAGAAGGCGCATGATGCTGAAGCAGACGCAAGAAGAAGCCAGATTGGTACAGGTGATAGAGCTGAGAAGATCAGAACATATAATTTCCCACAGGGAAGAGTTACAGACCATAGAATCGGACTTACTTTATATAAGCTTGATAAGATAATGAATGGAGATATTCAGGAAATTATTGATGCATGTATCGCAGCTGACCAGGCTGCAAAGCTTGCCAAGATGGGTGATGATTAATGAAAGATAAGAAATCCAATGCGATAGCACTACTGCCGATACTTGTATTTCTTATATTATATCTTGGAACAGGGATAACATTGGAATATGTGTTGAAGATACCAATGGGATTCTATAATGTTCCTATTATTGTAGCATTTCTTATTGCAATACTGGTTGCGTGTATCCAGAACAGGTCATTAAGCTTTAATGACAAGCTTGAAGTCATGGCAAAGGGGCTTGCAGATAAGAATATTATTACAATGCTTCTGATATTTCTTGTGGCAGGGGTATTTGTAGGAGTTGTTGGACGTAGCAGTGCTGAAAGTGTAGCATATTTTATGCTTAGTATTATACCTGCCAGATTTTCCGTTGCTGTACTATTTATAGTTGCATGTTTTGTATCGACAGCTATGGGAACATCTGTTGGAACAATAACGCTTATCACACCTATAGCTGTTGCTGTTTCTGAGGCATCGGGTTTTCATACAGCGCTTTGCATAGCATCTGTTATGGGAGGAGCTATGTTTGGTGATAATCTGTCTTTTATCTCTGATACAACAATTGCTGCATGTAACGGACAAGGATGTGCAATGAAGGATAAGTTCAGGGAGAACTTCTGGATAGCATTTCCGGCAGCTATTGTTACACTGGTTATAATATTAGTGCTGTCGTTTAATACAGATATTTCAGGTGAAGTGACACACTCATATAATCTTGTTCAGATTATTCCATATATTCTTGTTATGACAGGTGGAATAATTGGAATGAATGTGTTTATTGTTCTTATAACCGGAATTATATCAGGTACATTTATAATGCTTGTAAGTGGACAGATTAATGCAGAACAGCTTCTGGTTAATATGGGAAGCGGGGCATCAGGCATGTTTGAAACATGTATGGTGGCTGTTTTAGTATCTGCAATGTGCGCACTTATTAAGGAATATGGAGGCTTTGAAGCTTTGCTTAATGCAATTAGAAAGCTGTTTTGTGGCAAAAAGAGCGGACAGTTTGGGATGGGAATACTGGTTGGTGCTATGGATATAGCAACTGCTAATAATACGGTGGCTATTGTGATGGCTAACCCAATTGCTAAAGAGATGGCATCAGATTATGGAATAACACCCCGAAAGACGGCTTCACTGCTTGATACATTTTCCTGTATATTTCAGGGTATTATACCTTATGGAGCACAGATGCTGGTTGCAATCTCGGCTGCATCTGAACTTGGATATAATGTAACCGCATTTGAAATATTACCGAAAATGTTTTATCCAATGTTTTTACTTGTAAGTTCTTTAATATGGATATATATTATTCCTGAGAGAAAAAGAACAGCTACTCTGGAGGATTCTATTGAAGATTAACAGAAATATATATGGTGGAATATTAAGCATAGCATTGTTTAATTTCGTATTCTTAGGAATAGAATATATGTATGATAATATGATGATGTATGTTACTGATGCAGGAAATGTAGTTACAGCCCAGAATTATGTTTTGGGAATAAGTGTAATAGGTTTCCTACTTTTTCCGGTTGTAAACAGAATTCTTGAACGATATGATTGTTGCATTATTAATGCAATTATGCGATTATTTATGATTGCCGCAGGCATTGCATGCATATGTTTAATAAACATTCATGCATCATATGGCAGCGTACTTGTAGGCGGATGTGTTGTATTTGTAATGCTTGGCATAGTAGGAAGCGAAATGCATTATATATTGGCAAAGAACATAGATGAAACAGGGAAAATACCGGTGTATATTGGTATTGCGTATGCACTCGGTATAGCGCTGCAGTTTATTAATAATAATCTGGTTAATAATGATAAGGCAGAAGCAATAGTTTTAGGGACATGCTATGTGATCATTGTGGTGTATGGATTATATTGCAGAATATCAGATGCACAACGCTATAATACATCTAATGAAATACAGAGTGATGGGAAAGATGCAATACAAAAGCCGGCGGTTGCAGCGGCAGCATTGATAGTTACAGTGCTTTTTATGACATGCATATTTTCAACTCTGGACAATGCAGTTACAATTGTTCATGCTAATGGAAGTATTGATATAGGGCAATGGCCAAGAATAATGCTTGCACTGAGTGGATTAGCAGCAGGAGTGTTATATAACATTGCTGATGGGAAATATATGAATATAATCATGTATTGTGTAACACTTTTGTCGGTAATATGCGTTGTTGTAATAGTATTTGGAGGACCATTTATTGCAGGCCTGCTTGCTTTCTATATGTCTGCAGGATTCTTTGTTGTATATTTTACAACTACATTTATGCGGTTATCGTATTATCTGAAAGTCCAGCCGTTATGGGCCGGGTTAGGCAGGGCTGTTAATAATATTGCGGCTGTAATAATGACACATATATCTATAAAGGTGCTTGAGACGAATAATGAGATGGCTCTTATAATATCAGCATTAATATTATTCACAGTTATAAGTATATCTATGTATATATATTCGCAGCAGATAAATAAAAATGAAGAGATACATAAAGAATTAAAACATGATTTAATAAATGATAATAATGATAAACTGCAAATGTTTTCAGAATATTTTCATCTGACTTCCAGAGAGAAAGATGTTTTACAGGCATTATTATCGTCAGAGGAGAGCGTATCAAAGATAGCAGAAAGTCTGTATATGTCCAGAACGGCTTTATATAATCATATATCAAGCATTAATGATAAGACTGCAACATCTAAGAGAATGGGACTGATACAATTTTATTACGCATGGAAAATGTAGAAAAATCAGATATGCAGGACATTTTGGACATTTGTCAACTTCAATTAAATAAATATCAGATATATAATTCTCCTACAATATTGATGAACGTAGGAGGATTATTTATATGAAAAAGAAACCGATGAAAATATCAGCAATTTTAATGATGCTGATATTAATAGCTGCGTCAGCGGCTTTTCCAGTTAAAGCGGTTGCTGATGGTGGTAATTCACAGGCGGCTGGTTTTACTGTTGGAATAATTCTTGATGATGCAGCAAGTGGCAGTGATTATAATGCTGCATATCAGAAAGACTATGGTAAGTTACAATACACATATGATAATAACACATGGTATGACATCAATGTTTCAAGTGCCAATGTGACAGTAAGCAAAAGTGATAATGGTAATGGCAGACTGAAATATACACTTGTGGTTAGTGATAATAGTGTTAAGGTTAAATGCAGTGCTGTTTCAGGGAAAAGAGCTGTATCAACAGGTGCCCAGTTAAGTGGAAATGGGGAAATTACATTTACATCTGGGGCGGAAACGCATATTGAATTTAAGGATGATGCGGGACAAGGTGGACAGAATCCACCAGTACAGGGAAATCATATTGATATCCGTGTAGACGGACTGGCAGATAATAACGCTAAAGTACAGTATAAGTTAAAAAATGCATCTGTATGGGAAGATCTTACAGCTGGAATGAAATCAATACAATATACAGAAGGAGATGTGTATGTTGTAAAGGTAACATATGATGAATCAAAATATATGGTTCAGAATCCGGATGGATTATTATCTGGAGATGGTGTACTTAAGAATGGAAGAGAATATGAGATAAAGAATAGCGGGGAATATGCTATTCAGATAGACAGGAAGGTTAATACAGTTACCTGGAATAGTGATGACAGGCTGGGTGAAGATGCTAAAGTATCTCACGGAACAGTAGAGATTCTTTCCGCTGTTAAACCTGGAGAGACAGGTCAATGGTCAGGTCTTACGCCGGTAGAGGGGAATAACAGCCAGAATAATAAAGATGGCAGGGTCGTTATTGAACCGGGAAGTATAGTTACAGTAAAGCTTACTCCAGAATATGGTTATCAGTTTGTAGCGGGTTCGCTTAATGGAAATACAGTAACAGCAGGAAGCGATATAAGTACATTTACATTTACGATGCCAGATACTAATCTGCATCTCAGTGCAGTATTTGCCAAGACAGATGACATATGCAGTGTGCAGGCAGATGGAATAGAAAGTGCTTCTATTGCAGGAGGAGCATCAGTTATAGCATCAGGTAATCTCAGACTTACAGTTAAAGATTCCGAATTAACAGATGTACAGAAGGCGACAATGGGAAACAGCAGTGCAGGACAAGGAGTAACATTAAGCAGCTGGGTTGAACTTGATCTTGAGCAGATAGTTAATAAGGGTAATACAACAGATGTATGGACTAATAAGCTGGAGGAATTAAACAATAAAGTTACAATAACTCTAAATGTAGGAAAAGGACTTGATGCATCTAAGGAATATGTTGTTATAAGAGAACATAAAGGTGAATATGAGAAACTTCCTGCTACATACAACAAAGCTGAAGGAACACTTACATTCCAGTCAGATCGTTTTTCTGAGTATGCCATAGGAACAGTTGAAAAATCTGCAGAGATAACAACAGGAGGAGATACAACAGAAGGAGATACAACCGGGCAGCAGTCAGAGGATGTAACAAAGACAGGTGACAGCAATGCAATATACTACATCAGTATTATGATGCTTGTTGCTGGAGCCGCGTTGATTGTATCTTTGAAAAAACTTCAAAAATTATAAAATATGTGGCTTTAAATTGCAGTTTTATGATATATTATATACGAATAAACATATAGAATGGTTTAAGGAAGTGATAATATGTCAGATGCTGCACACATGTTAATGAATAAGATTGAGAACCTTAAGAGATTTGGAATAGACATATCCAATTCAAAGTTTAAAAATAACGATTTAGAAGATGTGAGGGTTATGTCAGCTTATATACGCGAAGTTATGGAGTTTTTCGGCAGTTTTGATTTTAAGAGGCTTGAACAGACATTAGCTAACGCGCAGTGGCAGGCATCAGCGACATCAATAACAAGGCTTGAACAGAAGGCACAGGAACTTGGAATCAACAGCTTTCTTAAGCCGTTTGAGGGAATAAGGGTTTCAATTATACAGAAAAATATGAGATCAGCACGCCAGAGCCTGGTAGTTGCTAACAATAAGAAATCTCAGATAATACGTTATATAGGGCAGTCAAGATAGGCTGCTCTATATTTTTGCAATAAAATAACGTGATACGACAAAATTTTAACAAATGTCTTGAATTATTAATAAAAATAAGATAAAATATTTATAAAATAAAATCAATCAATTGATTGGAGGCGTGAACAATGTTATTTCAACTTTATGGCAGCACAGCAATGACCCAGTTGCTTGGATGGGTGCTTGTGTTTGCGGGATTAGTTATTCTCAATGAATTGGGACGTCGTACTAAGATAGGCGGTATAATAATGTTTGTTGTTATACCAGCAATCCTGACAGTTTACTTCATTGGAATTCAGGCAGGTCTGTTTGGAGGACATAACAACCAGACATATGAGTATATGAATGGATGGTTTCATTATGCTAAGTTATATGCAGCAGATATTGGAGTTGTTGGTTTCCTTATGCTCAAGTACAAGTGGGGACTTGGTAAGAAACAGTGGTTTAAGCCATGGCCATTTGTAATCGTTGCGATTAATATTCTTATTGCTGTTGCATCTGATTTTGAATCAGCAATAAGAGCATACCAGATTACCGGAGATTTCTCTGGTGCATGGTGGGCATCTAACGAAGGTGTATTCCTTTATGGCGGCTGGTGGAATATCGTTAATGGTATTGCCGGACTTATCAATATTTTCTGTATGACGGGATGGTGGGGAATATATTCATCTAAGAAGAAAGATGATATGCTCTGGCCAGATATGACAATATGGTTTATTGTTGCATACGATATCTGGAATTTCGAGTATACATACTGTAACCTTCCAACACATACATGGTACTGTGGTGTTGCTCTTCTTCTTGCTCCTACATTTGCTAATGCATTATGGAACAAGGGTGGCTGGATTCAGAACAGAGCAATGACACTTGCTACATGGTGTATGTTTGCACAGGTATTACCATTATTCCAGCTTAGCAATGCATTCAGTGTATTGCCTTCATTGTATGGTGGAGCAACTAAGGCTGGAGTTAAGGCACTTGATCTTTACAATGCGGCTATTACATGCCACAACACGGGAGCGAGTGCAGGAGATGCAATCGCAAACTTTGGCATAACAGCTAATCCGACAGCACAGGGTGTTGTTGCAATGCTTGCATTAGTAGCGAATGTAATCTGCATTTCAGTTATTATCAAGCGTTCAATTGAACAGAAGAAGTGTCCATATACTAAGGAAATCTGGGTTGGTACAAGAGATTACGATCAGGCTATGTCAAGAGCAGAGTAATCTGATAAGCAGAATTTAATGATTGAATAATTAATAATAAAGAACATCACTGACAGATAAGAGCATATAATATGCATATCTTGAAGTGGTGTTCTTTTTTGTGTATAATGAAGAAACCAAAAAATGTAAGGAGATGGGAATTATGAATGGTATTTATAAGAAGTTGAAAACAATAAAACTGGAAATAATAATAGTAGCTGTTGCATTATTTGTGTTAGGACTGTTTCTGGTAATATTTCCGGCAGCATCACAGGAAATAATATGCAAGGCGATTGGAGTTGCACTATGTGTATGGGGAGTGCTCAGATTAATTAATTATTTCAGGATTGCAGGTAATGAAGTACTTGGATCATATGGACTTGTCCAGGGAGTTACGCTTTTGGCATTTGGAATGTTTTTTGTAATCAAACCTCAGGTTATAGGGGTGTTCCTCGGAACAGCACTTGCTATAATAATTATTGTTGATGGAATACTTAAGTTACAGTATGCAGTTGATTTCTATCATCTTCAGTCAGACAAATGGTGGATTGAGCTGATAGGTGCTGTATTTATGGTCGTTATTGGCGTGATAGCGCTGTTAAATCCATTTTCTACAACAACAGCACTTACAGTGTTTATTGGAATTGCACTTATGGTAGAAGGAGTATGGGATTTTATATCTCTTATGAGAATTGTTTCAGTAACAAAGAAAGCGGGAAAGGCAATATCCAACATAAAAGACCAGATGGATGCGGTTGATATGAAATAATATACAGAAATGAGGGCAGAGAAAGTAATGAGCAGAAAGATCTATGCAGCAATATTAGGAGCAGGAACAGTTGGAACCGGAGTATATAAGTTATGCCAGAGTATGAAAGAAGATGTTGTTAGTAAAACGGGAGCAGAACTTGTAATTAAGAAGGTTCTTGTGAGAAATCTTGCTAAAGACAGAGAACCAATAGACAGACAATTACTTACAGACAACTGGAAAGATATCATAGAAGATAAAGAAATAGAGATTGTCATAGAACTTATGGGTGGTATTGAACCAGCAAGACAATATATACTGGAGGCTCTTAATGCTGGGAAGCAGGTCGTAACAGCTAATAAGGATCTTCTTGCGGAGTGCGGAGAGGAAATTATGGGAACAGCAGACAGAATGCATGCTGATCTTCAGTTTGAAGCGGCAGTTGCAGGTGCTATACCTATAATAAGACCATTAAAGCAGAGCATGGCAGGTAACAGTATCACAGAGATTATTGGTATTGTTAACGGAACAACTAATTATATCCTTACCAAGATGACAGAGTCAGGAATGAATTACAAGGATGCTCTTGCCAAGGCTACAGAACTAGGTTATGCAGAAGCAGATCCAACAGCAGATGTTGAAGGATATGATGCAGGACGAAAGATGGCTATTATGTCGTCAATTGCATTTAATTCAAGGGTAACATTTAACCAGGTATATACGGAGGGTATCACTAAGATTACCGCGGAAGATATTAAATATGCCAAGGAATTCGGCTATGTAATCAAGCTTCTTGGTCTTGCAAGAAATACAGAAGATGGAATTGAAGTTAAGGTTCACCCTATGCTTATAGATGAGAATCATCCGCTTGCTACAGTAAGAGATTCATTCAATGCAGTATTTGTTCGAGGAGATGCTAGTGATGATACTATGTTTATGGGAAGAGGCGCAGGACAGATGCCAACAGCTTCTGCTGTTATGGGAGATATAATTGATGTCTGCCGTAATATTGTTCATGGCTCATGTGGCAAGATTGGCTGCTCATGTTATAAAAAGCTTAATGTTAAGGATATATCTGAAACTAAGAGCAAATTCTTCTTAAGAATAGAAGCATTAGACAAACAGGGAGTTCTTGCAAATATTGCAAGTGTACTTGGAAATAATGATGTAAGTATTGCACAGGTAGTCCAGAAGAGCCGTAAGGATGGAGTGGCAGAACTTGTTATTATCACAGATGACGTTGCAGAAAAGAATTTTAATGATGCAATGACAGTTTTTGACGGACTTTCAGTGGTTAAAGAAATTGCAGGTGTGATAAGAGTATATTAACTGCATATTAAATGTGTGAATAGGTGAGGAATATATGGCTAAGAAATATTATGCTGTGCGAGTAGGAAAAGTTCCCGGGATATATCAGACATGGGATGAGTGTAAGAAGAACGTACATGGCTTTCCGGCAGCTGAATATAAGAGTTTTACATCCATGGAAGAGGCGAAGGCCTATATGGGGCAGGAGGCTGTACAGGAAATTAATGGAAAAAACGGGAATGGCAATATGGAAGATGTAATGCCTGATGATGATTATGCATTTGTCGATGGATCTTTTAATATTGCAACCGGAGTATATGGATATGGCGGTTTTCTTATGCATGATGGTGTAAGATATGAACTGTCAGGTAATGGCAGCGACAAAGAGATGGCATCTATGCGTAATGTTGCAGGAGAGATTCTTGGAAGCATGGCTGCAATACAAAAGGCAACAGAATTAGGACTTAAAGATGTTTCTGTATTCTATGATTATGCAGGTATCAAGGCATGGGCAGCAGGAGAATGGAAGAGAAACAAAAAAGGAACTATAGAATATTATAATTATATCCAGTCGGTAAAAGAAAAGATTACCATAAGATTCGTGAAAGTAAGAGGCCATTCAGGAGTTGAAGGTAATGAGGAGGCTGACAGGCTGGCAAAGAGAGCAGTAGGGTTGTGTTAGGTAAGACTTCCGGACAAACTAAGCTGCATAATAATAAGCATTGAGCAATGAAATTTGTTTATGTGTCCGTTACGCCGCCAACGCACATCCGTGTGCGTGGCAGCTCACGCGTCCGTCCATGGACGCGTGTACACTAGACTATATACATGCTCAATGCTTTTATTATGCGCATAGTTTGTAGTCAGTCTGTACCTGACACAACCTACTGCTATATCTCCAAATGGCGGACTACCATATACAGAATTTATTACAGTGCTAAAAAACAACGCGCTTCGCTTGGACGCGTTTTTTAGCACTGAATTTTTGTATATGGCAGTCCTAACTCCCACACAGCTCGTAAAAAATCAAGCTTGTGTTACGACAGCGTACCACTTGGAAAATAGACTGACACAACATGCGGGAGAGATGGTACACTAGACTATATACATGCTCAATGCTTTTATTATGCGCATAGTTTGTAGTCAGTCTGTACCTGACACAACCTACTGCTATATCTCCAAATGGCGGACTACCATATACAGAAGTTATGGCAGTCCTAACTCCCACACAGCTCGTAAAAATATTGTTGACAAATCCTCTTATGAGTAATAACATATAAACATACCAAACAAGTATGATATAGAAAATGATAGATATTATATGGGAGGATATGGTGATGAGAAATATTTTGTTTTTTGGAGATTCTAATACTTACGGATATAAGCCTGATAAGTCAGGAAGATATGATTTTGATGTAAGATGGACAGGAAGAATATCTAAAATACTTGGAAGTGAATATAATGTTATTGAAGAAGGATTGTGCGGAAGAACAACTATATTTCCAGATGCTGTAAGAGATGCAAGAAAGGGAATTGACCTTATCGGGGTGGTTGTAGAATCGCATAAACCTGTGGATGTTGTATCTATCATGCTTGGAACGAATGACTGCAAGACAGAATTTCATGCTGATGCTGCAGCAATAGCAAAGGGAATGGAAGCAGTTGCAAGAAAGGCTAAAGAGACAGCCGGAGAACAGGCAAAGATTGTAATAGTTTCTCCGATACTCCTTGGAAAAGGTGTTGGGGAAGACGGATTTGATCCTGAATTTAATGAAAGTTCGGAGAATGTTTCAAAGCAACTAGCAAGGGAATATAAGAAGGTGGCGAAAGAGAGCGGGTTTTATTATTTTGATGCAGCCAGTGTTGCTGTGCCAAGCGAGATTGACAGACAGCATCTTGATGAAGAAGGACATAGAATATTTGCAGAAAAATATAGTGATTTTTTGTTGACAGAAGTTTTATAGGTGTTATAATGACATTGAACATATGAATGAATGTTCATATGAAAGAGTTTTGATTAATCAATGAATTTATTTTATTTAAAGGAGATTATTATGAAGAAGACTTATAAGATTGATGTTGATTGTGCTAACTGTGCTAACAAGATGGAAGATGCTGCTAAGAATACAGCAGGAGTCAAGGATGCTACTGTTAATTTCATGGCACTTAAGATGATTGTTGAGTTTGAGGACGGACAGGATCCTAAGATTGTTATGCAGGATGTGCTTAAGAACTGTAAGAAAGTAGAAGATGATTGCGAGATATATCTGTAATCTAAAGCTGTGAGATTATTCCGGCAGATTGGAGTAGAATATGAATAAAAAGCAGAAAAAGATGCTTATAAGAATCATTATTGCTGCTGTTCTTATGATTGGCTTCAAGATTTTAAGCGCATTTGTTGATATTCCTACAGTTATTCTTTTTATAATGTACATGGTTCCATATGTTGTTATTGGATATGACATTTTAAGAAAAGCGGTTAAGGGAATTCTTAACAAGCAGGTATTTGATGAGAATTTTCTTATGGCAGTTGCAACTGTCGGTGCGATTATAATTGCACTTGTGGATGATGGCGATTTTACTGAAGCTATTGCGGTTATGCTCTTTTACCAGATTGGTGAGCTGTTCCAGAATATTGCAGTTGGAAAGAGCCGTAAGAACATAAGCGAGCTTATGGATATCAGACCTGATTATGCTAACATTGAGGTAGATGGTAAGCTTGAGCAGGTGGATCCTGATGAGGTTGAGGTTGGTACAATTATTGTTGTTCAGCCAGGAGAGAAAGTTCCTATTGATGGTATTATTGAAGATGGTAGTACAACACTTAATACAAGCGCACTTACAGGTGAAAGCCTTCCTAGACAGGCAAAGGCTGGTGATGAGGTAATAAGCGGTTGTATTAATATGTCAGGTGTGCTTAAGATCCGCACAACTAAGGAATTTGGCGAGTCTACAGTATCTAAGATACTTGATCTTGTTGAGAACGCAAGTTCCAAGAAGTCACGTTCAGAGAATTTCATTAGTAAATTTGCTAAGATATATACACCAGCAGTCTGTTATGGTGCACTGGCACTTGCTATAATCCCACCGCTTGTAAGCATGATATTCCTTGGAATATCTCCTCAGTGGGGAGTGTGGATATATAGGGCACTTACATTTTTAGTAATAAGCTGTCCTTGTGCACTTGTCATCAGTATTCCGCTTAGTTTCTTTGCCGGAATCGGTGGTGCTAGTAATCAGGGCGTTCTTGTAAAGGGTTCAAGTTATCTTGAAGCTCTTGCAGAGACTGATGTTGTTGTATTTGATAAGACAGGAACAATGACACAGGGAGTATTTGAGGTCAGTGGAGTATACAATAATACTATTGACCAGGATGAACTTATTAAATATGCTGCATTTGCAGAAAGCTATTCAACACACCCTATAAGCAAGAGTCTGCAGAAGGCCTACGGAAGAGAGATTGACAAGACACTGGTTACTGATGTCGAGGAAATCAGCGGAGAAGGTGTTAAAGCCAATGTATCAGGACATGAAGTGGCAGCAGGTAACAGAAAGCTTATGAGAAGACTTGGGCTTGAATATGCAGAATGTAACGAGGTCGGAACTCAGGTTCATGTGGCAGTTGACGGATCATATGCAGGACTTATCCTTATATCAGATCTGTTAAAGCCTCATGCAAAGCAGGCTATAGAAGAACTTAAGAAAGCAGGAGTTCACAAGACAGTAATGCTTACGGGTGACGCTAAGAATGTAGCGGATGCTGTGGCAAAGGAACTTGATATAGATGCTGTATTCAGTGAATTACTTCCAGCAGATAAGGTTTCCAAGGTTGAAGAATTATTAATCCAGAAGAAGCCAAAAGAAAAGCTTGCATTTGTAGGTGACGGTATCAATGATGCTCCTGTTCTTTCAAGAGCAGATATTGGAATAGCAATGGGAGCGTTAGGAAGTGACGCCGCCATAGAAGCAGCAGATATAGTATTAATGGATGATGATCCGTTAAAGATATCTAAGGCAATAAAGATATCAAGGAAATGCTTGAGAATTGTTTACGAGAACATTTATTTTGCAATAGGTGTAAAGCTTATATGCTTAGTGCTTGGTGCATTAGGCATAGTCAACATGTGGGTAGCAATATTCGCAGATGTAGGAGTAATGGTAATAGCTGTAATCAACGCAATAAGAGCATTATTTGTAAAGAACTTATAAAGAAAGAGGTAATATAATGGCAGATTGTGAATGCTGTGAGTCAGTAGAAGTACACGAGGAATTATTAAAGATAGTGAATGAAACAATGCCAGATGAGAATGAATTATACGACCTTGCGGAATTATTCAAGGTATTCGGTGATTCAACAAGAATAAGAATATTGTATGTATTATTTGAGGCAGAAGTGTGCGTGTGTGACTTAGCACAGGCTCTCAATATGACTCAGTCAGCAATATCTCATCAGCTAAGAATATTAAAGCAGAACAAGTTAGTAAAGAACAGAAGAGAAGGTAAATCAATATTCTATTCACTTGCAGATGACCATGTAAGAAGTATAATCGCGCAGGGAAGAGAACATATTGAGGAAGATTTGTAAGTCCTGATATGATTGAAGCTTCAGGAAGTTATTGATTGTCCGACTTGATGCATGGATAACGCACGATATGAGTTACGAAAGCTGCAAAACCTGCTAAATATATTAAAATGTAATATTAGTAGGCAAAATGTGACAATCAGGATACAAAATTATAAGGAAAAGTCCCCGGAGAAATCAGTGAAGAAATGATTTCCCCGGGGCTTTTTTGCGTCCATTGGAAATATGTGCCACACATAATTTTTATATCAGTGTACAGAAAATATTACAACTGTCTTGTCACATGTAAACATTCATGGTATACTCTAACGCAATGTATGTAAAACACAAGTCAAGCATATGTAAACAACAACGATTGGAGAAGTAATATGTCAGTAACAAGCGATATTTTAAAATTAAAAAAAGAAAAGAATGCAGTTATTCTTGCACATTATTATGTAGATGAGGATGTTCAGGAAGTGGCAGATTATGTTGGCGATTCTTTTTATCTTAGTAAGGTAGCTACGAAAGTGAATCAGGATATTATAGTGTTCGCAGGTGTTGAATTCATGGGAGAGAGTGCCAAGATTCTTAATCCGGGAAAGAAAGTCCTTATGCCAGAGCCGGGAGCTGACTGCCCGATGGCACATATGGCAACGAAGGAAGAGATTCTTAAGATGAGAGAGCAGTATGATGACCTGGCTGTAGTCTGTTACATTAATTCAACAGCAGAATTAAAGACATATTCAGACGTATGTGTAACATCATCCAATGCAGTAAAGATTGTAAAAAATCTTCCTAATAAGAATATATTCTTTATTCCTGACCAGAATCTTGGAAGATTCGTTGCTAAGCAGGTTCCAGAGAAAAATGTGATTCTTAATAAGGGCTTCTGCCCAAGACATGTTGCAATAACAGAGGATATGGTTATTGAGGCTAAGAAGAAATATCCACAGGCAAAGCTTGCTGCACATCCAGAGTGTACAGAGGAAGTGCTTAAATATGCTGATTACATAGGAAGTACATCAGGAATTATCGATTATGTAGTAGATACAGATAACGAAGAATTCATAATAGCAACAGTAGATGGTGTATTTGGAGAGATAAGAAAGAAAGCACCGGGAAAGAAACTGTACACATTAAAGCCAGACCAGGTATGTGTCAACATGAAGATGGTAACTCCGGATAAAGTGCTTGATGTGCTTGAGCAGGAAAACAACGAAGTATTTGTTGATGAAGAAGTTGCACAGAAAGCAATGAAGCCGCTTACAAGGATGTTGGAACTTGCTAAGTAAGACAGATATCTGATATAGAGCAGAAAGAATGGAGGTATCCCATGAATAAAACAATTAAAACAGATGTGCTGATAGCCGGATGTGGCTGTTCAGGCCTTTATATGGCAATGAATCTGCCTTCTGATAAGAACATACTTATGATAACCAAGTCTGATTGTGAGAGCAGTGATTCATTTCTCGCACAGGGTGGTATGTGCATGTTAAAATGTGAAGAAGATTATGACAGTTATTTTGAAGATACAATGAAGGCTGGTCATTATGAAAATGATAAGAAGTCCGTTGAAATAATGATCCGTTCATCAGCAGAGGTTGTAAAAGATCTTGTTGCATGTGGTGCAAGATTTGCAAGAGAAGCTGACGGAAGTCTTGCATATACAAGAGAAGGAGCACACTCATCTAACAGAATAATATTTCACAAAGATGTAACAGGTAAAGAGATAACAAGCCATCTGTTAGAGAAGGTGAGAACACTTCCTAATGTGACGATTATGGAATACACAAGACTGCTTGATATAATAAGCAGGGATAACAGATGTCTTGGTGCGGTTATAAGAACTGAAGATGGAGAACTTGTGAAGGTAGAGGCTTCAGATGTTGTGCTTGCCACAGGTGGAATTGGAGGGTTATACAGACATTCAACTAATTTCAGACATCTTACAGGTGATGCAATAGCCATTGCAATAAAGCATGGTGTAGAATTAAAAGATATTAATTATGTCCAGATTCATCCTACAACATTTTACTCTGATAAAGAGGAGGACAGGAGTTTTCTTATATCTGAATCAGTAAGAGGTGAGGGCGCAAAGCTTTATGATAAGAATGGAAAGAGATTTGTTAATGAGCTGCTTCCAAGAGACCTGCTAACAGAGGAGATTAGAAAGCAGATGGCAAAGGATAATACAGATTTTGTATGGGAAGACTTAAGAACAATTCCAGAAGAAGAATTAAAGACACATTTTCCTAATATCGTGCAGCATTGTCTTGATAAGGGATATGACCCATTTAAGGAATGTATTCCGGTTGTTCCTGCACAGCATTATTTCATGGGAGGAATCAAGGTAGACCATGAAAGCAGAACAACAATGGATAATCTGTATGCGGTAGGAGAGACTGCGTGCAACGGGGTTCATGGAAGAAACAGGCTTGCAAGCAATTCACTTCTTGAAAGTCTTGTATTTGCCAAGAGGGCAGCTCTTGATATTACTGAAAATGCAGTGACAGGACCGACACAGGAAGAACTTGCGTACTTTAATACATTTGATGCGGGAAAATATGCAGACGAGTCAAAAATTGACGGAGAATATGCAGAATTAGTCAATAAAAAGATTGAAGAGGCAGATAAAGCCTATGAAGAGAGACAGAAAAAGAATTATGCATAATATTAATATAGAAATGGAGAAATGATATGTTTGATAAAGTTACTTTAAAGTTAAATGTAGACCCACTTATTCTTGGAGCGCTTAAAGAGGACATTACAAGTGAAGATGTTTCAACTAACAGTGTTATGCCAGAACCAAAGCTTGGAGAGGTAGAACTTATATGCAAGCAGGATGGAATAATATGTGGTCTGCAGGTGTTTGCAAGGACATTTGAACTGCTTGATGAAGATACCGAGATTACATTTTATGCAAAAGACGGGGATGAAGTTAAAAATGGACAGAAAATGGCAGTCGTAAGAGGAGATATCAGAGTGCTTCTGTGTGGAGAGAGAACAGCACTTAATTATCTTCAGAGAATGAGTGGAATCGCTACATATACTAATGGAGTTGCGAAGCTGCTTACAGGAACTAAGACAAAGCTTCTTGATACAAGAAAGACATCGCCTAACAATCGTATATTTGAAAAATATGCAGTAAGAGTTGGTGGCGGTAACAATCACAGATATAATCTTACGGACGGAGTACTTCTTAAAGATAATCATATAGGAGCAGCAGGAGGAGTACGTCAGGCAGTCACAATGGCAAAGGAATATGCGCCATTTGTAAGAAAGATAGAGGTGGAAGTTGAGAATCTTGCAATGGTAAGGGAAGCTGTAGAAGCAGGAGCAGACATAATTATGCTAGATAATATGAGCCATGAAGATATGAAAGAAGCCATGGGAATAATCAACGGCAAGGCATTAGTCGAAGTATCAGGTAATGTAACCAAAGAAAATATTGCCAAACTGACAGATCTTGGTGTAGACTTTGTATCAAGTGGTGCATTAACACATTCAGCACCAATAATGGATATTTCATTAAAGAATCTTCATCCTGTAGAAGAATAGAAACGGATATCTGCAGAGACTGCATTAATAGAGGAGAGGTAGTCATGAATGGTGATGAAAGAAGAAAACAAATAATTGATATATTAAAACATTCGTCAAGTCCTGTTCCGGGAACACAATTGGCACAGATATTAGATGTCAGCAGACAGGTAATAGTTCAGGACATTGCACTGATCAGGGCTAAAGATATAGACATATTTTCTACTAATCGTGGCTATGTAATCAATGATAAGAAAGAATATAGCCGTATATTTAAGGTGATTCATGAAGATGATGAGGTGGAGACAGAACTTGGAGCAATAGTTGATATGGGAGGCTGGATAAGGGATGTTTTCGTATATCATAAAGTATATGGTGTTATAAGAGCTGACATGAACATACATTCAAGGAGGGATATTAAGAAGTACCTTGAAGAGATAGCAAGCGGTAAGAGTAGTTTGTTGAAAAATGTAACATCAGGATATCATTATCATACGATAGTTGCGGATGATGAGCAGACTCTGGATATTATTCAGGAGGAACTTGGAAGGCTTGGATTCCTTGCAAAATTAAAAGAGTATGAACCTGTTGACTTTTGGAATAAATAATGATATATTAGTCAGGACGGAATAATAATTAATAACGGAAAAGGCGCAGGCTGTATTTTGCAGCTTGTGCCTTTTCTTTTATTTTTTTAGTCTTTTCTCTTGAAAAAAATGTCGAACAATGATACTATTTGTCTGTGTGTTTAGAATGACTTCAAAATAAGTTGTTTACACATTGAACGGGAGGGGAAAATTAATATGCATGTATCATTGGTCAAGAGTGCAAGGATATTTGAACTTGTGCTTCCACACACTATTAATGGAGTATATTGGGTAACAGATGTTGATGCAGCAGGTGCATCAAGAAAGTTACTGTCTATAGAAGCATCAGAAGGAGGATGGCTCCTTAAGAATACACAACTCGCTTCGGTAAAATCACATAATGATGATATGTTATATCTTAATCCAGGCTCGTTTTATAATGTGCAGATTAAAGGAGAAAATGATAAAGTACTTCTTTTTGTTGAAGAAACAACAAAGGACAGAGAAGAATACTATAAGTATGTAACACTGGGGAAGGTATCAGTTACAATTGGACGTGAGAATTGTGATATAACATACAATAACGCATACACATCTGCACAGCATGCGGTTCTTGAATTTGATGGAAAGAACTGGACAATATGCGATAATCAGAGTACTAATGGAACTTATGTTAATGGATACAGAGCAGATAAACAGATGCTCAGACCAGGAGATGTTATATTTATTCTTGGCTTGAAGATAATAGCAGGTAATGGTTTTGTAGCTGTTAATAATCCTGATGGAAATGTGAAAGTGAACACATCAATACTTGTTCCATATATTAAGCAGGAATCACAGGAGAAAGGAGAACTGGTTGTTCCTGTTAAGAAATATTTTTACAGATCTCCGAGATTTAAAAGAGACATATCTAATATCAAAATATCTATTGATTCTCCACCGCAATCGCAGGTAAAAGAAGATGTTCCAATGGCAATGGTTCTGGGACCTTCTATAACTATGGGATTGGGTTCTGTTTCAATGGCTGTATTTACAATAATTAATACAGTAAGTTCGGGCAGATCAATAATGACAGCTATACCAACAATAGCTATGTCATTCTTTATGCTGCTTGGAATGATTTTATGGCCTATTCTTACGAGAAAACTTAATGATAAGAAAATTCTCAATGAAGAACGTATGCGTCAGGAAAAGTACAGAGAATATCTGAGCAGTATTAATGACGACATAGTAAAAGAATGTGCAAAGCAGTCAGAAATCCTTAATGAAAATGGCATATCACTTGAAGAGTGCGAAAACAGAATAATGAGTGGCAGTCCTAAGCTCTGGGAAAGAATGATATCACATGATGACTTTCTTAAGCTTAAGGTTGGTATGGGAAACCTGAAAGCTGACATTGATATAGATTACCAGAAAAAGAAGTTTACCTTGACAGAGGATAATCTTTGGGATGACATGCTTGCGCTAGCAGCTGCTCCAATAGTACTTAGAAATGTGCCAGTAACAGTTTCACTTAAAGATAATAACATAGTGGGTCTGGTCGGCGATAACAGTCAGGAAATTCAACAATATACCAAAGACTGCATTATCCAGCTTTCTGCATTACATAGTTATGATGAACTCAAAATAGTCTATGTAGGGGATGAACAGACAGATACAGACTGGGAGTTTCTTAAGTGGCTTCCACATTGCTGGGATAACGAAAGAAAGAAAAGATATGTATTAGAATCAGTTAATGACTTTAAAGAAATAATTGCAACATTAGATAAAGAATATGATGAGAGAAATGCAATTGTAAATAATACAAGCAAGGCTCCGGAATTCTCGCCATATTATCTTATTATTATGAATTCCACTAAAACAGCTAACAAATGTGAGCTTATCAACAAAATATTGAATTCAGACCATAATGCTGGATTTAGTCTGTTATATATAAGCAGCAAGATCAGCGAACTTCCTAAAGAAACATCAATGGTTGTGGAACTTAATAATGGTAAGGCAAGATTATATAACAAGAATGATCTTTCTGGAGAAATAATAGAATTCCAGAAGAATGAGAGTGTAAGAAATCAATATGACATACTTGCAAAGAAGATGCTCAATACAACACTTGATCTTTCTAAGAACTTATATACACTGCCTGATATGCTTGATTTTCTGAGCATGTTTAATGTTGGAAAAATAGAACATCTTAATCCATTTGAAAGATGGAAAAATAATGATCCTACATTAAGCCTTCAGGCTCCGGTAGGTGTTAATACAACTGGAGATCTTTTTATGCTGGATCTTCATGAGAAATTTCAGGGACCGCATGGACTTGTAGCTGGAATGACAGGATCAGGAAAAAGTGAGTTTATTATAACATATATATTATCAATGGCTGTTAATTACCATCCGGATGAGGTCGCATTTATCCTTATTGATTATAAAGGTGGCGGACTTGCAGGTGCGTTTGAGGATGCAGAAAAAGGAATCAAATTACCACATCTTGCCGGTACAATAACTAACCTGGATGGTGCAGCAGTCAAGCGTTCACTTATATCAATACAGAGTGAGCTCAGAAGAAGACAGGCTGTATTTAATGAAGCAAGAAAAGTATCTAACGAGGGAACGATAGATATATACAAGTATCAGAAATTATACAGGCAGGGAATTGTGAAAGAACCAGTACCACATCTGTTTATAATATCAGATGAATTTGCTGAATTAAAAACACAGCAGCCGGAATTCATGGAACAGCTTACAAGTGCAGCCAGAATAGGACGAAGTCTGGGTGTACATCTTATTCTGGCGACACAGAAACCTAATGGAGTGGTTGATGACCAGATATGGAGTAATTCACGTTTCAGAGTATGCCTTAAGGTTCAGGATAAAGCAGATAGTAACGACATGATTAAACGCCCGGATGCAGCAGAAATATCTAATACGGGACGTTTTTATCTGCAGGTCGGATTCAATGAATATTTCGATATGGGACAGTCAGCATGGTGTGGAGCACCTTATTTGCCTACGGATATAGTTAAAGATACAGTGGATGATAATGTAGAGATAATAGATAGAATAGGACATGTATTATCGTCAAGTCCGGCAAAGAAAGTGCAGAAGCCAAAGTCAACATCAAAACAGATTGTTGCGATTGTTAAGTATCTGTCTGATATTGCAGAAAAAGAATCAATAAGTGTAAGACCATTGTGGATGAAGGAAATTCCTAAGTTCATAAAGGTTGATGATATAAGAAATAAATACAACGTAACATATTCTGATGAATATGTCCTTGAACCATTAATTGGTGAACTGGACGATCCATTCAACCAGAGACAGCTTGCAGTAAGAATACCATTATCATCAGAAGGCAATGCAGCAGTATATGCATCTTCTGGCGGAGGAAAAACATCATTTATAACAACAATGATGTATGATTTACTGCTCCATCATACAGCCAGAACACTTAATGCATACATTATAGATTGCGGAGCAGAGACATTAAAAATGTTTGAAAAGGCGCCACAGGTTGGTGATGTAATATTATCAGGCGATACAGAGCGTGTCATTAATTTATTTAAGATGATAAAGAAAGAGATATCATTCAGAAAGAAGTTGTTCTCAGAGTATGGCGGAGATTATGAGAGCTATTGCAAGAGAAGCAGCAAGAGTCTGCCTAACATATTAGTTGTTATACATAATTATTCTGGCTTTGCTGAGAATTACGAAACACTTGAAGATACAGTTGGATATTGTACGAGAGAGTGCACTAAATACGGTATATATTTCGTCATTACAGCTTCTGCAACTAATGCAATTAAGTTCAGAATCTTACAGAATATTAAACAGATATATCCATTACAGCTTAATGATCAGATGGATTATGTAACACTCCTTGGAACAACACATGGAACATATCCATCATCGGCTAAAGGAAGAGGCTTGATAAAGAAAGATGAAGTATATGAATTCCAGACAGCATTTGTAGACAAAGAAGATGTAATTCAGGACAGAATTATGGATATGTGTATCAGGCTTAAGGAGGAGAATAAAGAGCATGTTGCCAGAAAAATACCAATAATGCCAGCAAAGGTTGATGCAGAATTTCTTGCTGATACAGAATTTACGTTGGCAAAGGTTCCAGTTGGTATAGACAAGAGCAGTCTTGAAATAGTAAGGCATGACTTCCAGAACAGATGTCTTTCATTAATACTTGGACAGGTATATGAAGATGTAATCTGTACAGCACAGGCATTAGCAGAGATTATCAGCATGAACAAAGAGACAGATGTATGTGTCATTGATACAAATGATAATTATGAAGATGACCAGAACAGACAATACACATATATTAATTCGGATTATGAAAAAACTGTGGTTGAAATGTTTAATCTGCTTGTCACAAGAAATAATGAATATAAGAAAACAAGAGATAATAGTTCATACAGACATAAAGTATACATCATTAATTCAATAGCAGATCTGATAGAAAAGCTTACACCTGATGGGAAAGAGAAACTCTCATTACTGCTTGAAAAAACAGAGAAAGAGTACAATGTCCATTACATAATAAGTGAACCGCTTACTAATATATCAAAGATAAGCATGACACCATGGTATAAGAAGCATTTTATTATTACAGATGGTATATGGCTTGGAAATGGATTTACCGATCAGTATACATTAAAGCTTAACAGAACTCCGACAGAATTATATAAGGGCATTGAGGAATGGCAGAGTCTTGATGTGGCGAAAGGTAATTACAGCCTTATGAAAGCAATCCAGTCAGTAACTAAGGTAGTAGAAGAAGAAACAATATAAAACTATAGGAGCAGACTATGGAAGATAAAGTATTAGTGGACATATATGTTCCGGCTTCAGGAAAACAGTATGATGTAAGAATTCCGTTAATAAGTTCAATTGGAGATGTAATCAAAACGATAGCAAGGATGATTACAGATATGTCAGATGGAACATTTACGGCATCAGATGACACAATCCTGTGTTTCAGAGATACAGGAACTATCTTAAATATTAACATATCAGTCTATTCTGCTGGAATAACCAACGGGACTAAGCTGATGTTAATATAGATTAAACTAAAGAAAGGAGAAATATCATGGCATTAGGTATGATCAAAGTAAGCTTTGAAAGACTTAGAAATACATCAAAGAATGTATCTTCAAAGGCTTCAGATTATGAATCAAGTTATAAGCAGCTGTATAACAAAATTGATGAGTTAAAGAGCGCATGGGATGGAGCGGACAACAAAGTTTACACAGAAAGAATTGAAGGCTTCAGAAATGATTTTGAGTATATGAAGTCATTAATGGATGAGTATGCTTCATATTTATCTGCTACAGCAGCAAAGTATGAGGATACACAGAATGAAATTGCAGCAAATGCTAAGAGTCTTAGAATTGACAGATAGGAGGGAAAGAAAAAATGGCAGATATTAATATTACATTTGCCGAGGTGCGAACAAAAGCCTCAGAAATAAGGGGATTAAATGCCGACCTTACTACTAAGTTAGCTGAAATTCAGTCAGAGATCAAAAAACTTGAAGCTGAGTGGACATCAGACGCTTCAGTAGAGATCAGATCTAAAATCACTAATCTGCAGACTCGTTTTGACGAGTATCAGCAGATTATTGAGGAATATGCAAAGTTCCTTGATGATACAGCTAATAAGTATGAATCAACAGAGAGTACATTAACTAATAATCTTGGCGCATTTGAATAAAAAGCGGTGAGATAGTTATTGGCCATGAACCGGTGAAAGCCGGTTCATGGCGTGATTATAAATTAAGAAAATAACAGCCTCACAGCAGGTTGTTCATATAGAAACAGGATGACAGATGGAGGGAATAGCATGGCAGTAGGAAAAATAGTTGTAACACCAGAAAGACTTGAAGCGGTGTCAACAAAGGTTAATGGATTAGCAGATGAATATAAGAGTGATTATGAAAAATTATACAAGGAAATTGAAAAGCTTACCAAATTCAAACAGTGGGAAGGAATTGATAATAAGGCATTTTTGGATCAGGTAAAGGCTTTCGAGGATGATTTGACATATATGTATAATCTCATGAAACAGTATGCGACTTATCTTAAAAAAACAGCCGCTGCTTACAGAGGAGTACAGACAACAGTAAAAGGTGAGGCAAAACAGAGACTGAAAACAGATGCCACATATTAATCATAAAGTTAATCATGAAATGAAATAAAAGGATGAGGTAGGAAGATGAAGAAATTAATTGAATTATGGGCAGAGAAAAAAGCGTTATGCATAGGAGTAATAGCGGGAGCTGTAATTGTAATAGCCGGAGGAATAACAACCGCAGTAATCATAGGAAGTAATCACACAGGAAAAGAGACAGCGGTAGCAAGTGAAGAGACAAGCGGTCATAGTAAAGAAACAGATAAGAATAAAAAGAATAACCAGACAACCCAGTCAGTAACGGAGATATCAACAGAAGTAACAGAAAGTGCCACAGAGGAAGTGACAGACGAGAGCAAGGAAGATAACACAGAAGAAAAAGAAAATGTAAAAGAAGTAGCAGCAGATAATGACAATACAGTAGAAGAAAAGCCAGGCAACGTGCAATCAGAGAATACAGATAGTAATAATGTATCAGGCAATGAATCATCAGATAATGGGGAAAACAGTAATAGCAACAGTGGCAATAATAGTACATCAGAACCAGTAAAACCAGAAGAACCAGTAACACAGGCACCTGTGGTAATTCATGGAAAAGATGGAGTTATATTGGATGAGCTGACAATGTATAAAAAAAATGGGATCACATTAGTATTGCCTAAAAATGTAGATGAATTAGGGAGCAAATATCGTGGGCTTAGATGTGAGGAAGATAAAACTGAACTAGAACCTATGAGGGATTCAATATATCTTGAAAAATCATCAGAGCAAGATGTTGTAAATAGATATGGTAATCCATATGAGATATCTGAAAATCCAAGAGAAGGAACACAGATATATAAGTATTTTTATTATAAAAGGATTGATGATGATCAACAGGTTATCGTTGAGTATGTTTTTTTGGATAATGTTTTAAAGCTAATATTTGTAGGCAGTTATAAAGAATAGGAGATAGTATGAAAAATCTTTGATTTTTCACACGCAAGAATGGAGATAATATGAAAAATATACTAAGCAGGGTGGCAGCGGTAATATGCGCATTAATATTATTATTAGTATCAATACCTGTATACAATATCTTTGTATATGCTGGAGAAGAAAGCATTACAGTTAAAGTTAAGGTGTTAGATCCTAAGGGAACTTCAATAATTCCATATAAAGATACAGAAGGAAATTTGACAGGAGGGGCTGATTTAACATTTGTCAGTGATACTAATGATACAATAATTACTGAAGTAAAAATTCAATATAATGATGAAGATAAAACATACACTTTACAGGCGAAGGTGTCCAAAACATCTTCTTTGTATATACAGGCTGAATATAATGGATTTAAGGGGAAAACTGTATATGAAAAAGATAATAATGCATATACTGTAGGGATAGAAGCTGAGAAGCTTACATTAAATGATAATGAGAACTATAAAGACGGAGTATATACAGCAGACTACAATAAAGATAATAGCAGGATTACACCGCTAGGGGTAAGCAACAATAAAGTCAAAGCATATTATGAGATTGACAATGCACAGGATAATACATGCGGAGCAACTGTGAATTCAGGGGTTATAACATATACAAAAGTAGGAGATGCTACAATTATAGTTAAAACAGATGATCCGTTTTATGAGGAAACGAGATATACGTTACATATCAGGAATGTACTTACAAGTAAAGAAAAGTATGAGCAAGAATGGGGCGGAGATAGTCAGGATAAAAAATATAATGAAGTTAACCTTGATGAATTAGTTAATAAAGGATATTCAGATGAAGAAATCAAATATACTATAGATAATACAGATGGCTTCTCATTGAATAAGAATGTCCTTTCATGGTCACGGGCAGATATACAGACAACAGTAAATGCAGAAACAGAAAGCGGTGGAAAAACACAATTTGATTTTAGTGTGAACCGAAAACAATTGAAATTAACTGTCAGTTATGAATCTGACAAAACAGATGAAAAAGTAAATGTCAAATCAGGTGATACGATTAATTTATCTTATGGAGATTATTATAATAATACATTAAAGTTTAAATATGAATATGAGCCGGATGATAAACAGAAAGTAAAAGTTAGCAGTGATAATGAAAATGTGCTGAAAGTTGATGATGGAGTAGTGACCATAAAAGGAGTGGGAACAGCAAATCTAAAGTTTACAATAGATAATGCTAACTATGAAATCGAATCAGACATGAATTGTACGATTAATGTATTGCCGGTAAAAGCTGAAGCCATAATCTCATATAATGGAGAAACAATTAATAATACAACGAATACATGTGAAATATCTGAAGAAAAGATTAAATCAGACAACACAATAGATAAATGCTGGGATATCAGATATGAAGGTTTATTGAAAGATTCAGATGAGAATAATCTTAAACCACAATACACATGTTCTGACAGTACACTCACAATTAATAGAGACACTGGCAATATATCTGATACAGATGAAATTGAAAGAAATAAAGAATACACAATTAAAGTGTCATGGGATAATGGCATATATTCAGTAGCAGAAACATCATTTATATTTAAGATCAAGGGTGAAAATAAATCTGAAGATCCTGATATAAAATATTCAAAGCTTGAAGTAAAGGATCCATCTAATCCAACAGAGGAGGAAGCAAAATCTCCTTTTAATGAATATATAAGCAGGGATGGGGGAAGATGGACAACAACAAAGGATATTTATGCATACAGTGAAATATATAAATTTAGTCAAGACAGGGAAGGTGTTATAACAAATAATCCGTATAAATTAGTTATCCCGGGTGAATGTGGGGCACTTAAAGAACATTCTTTTTATAAGATAGATGATGAGTCTTCAAAATACTGGGTTTACTT
This sequence comes from uncultured Eubacterium sp., assembly GCA_945910225.1. Taxonomy (GTDB): domain Bacteria; phylum Bacillota; class Clostridia; order Lachnospirales; family Lachnospiraceae; genus Lachnospira. The sequence goes on from CAMDYG010000009.1 coordinate 64,191, forward strand.
CGGAGTAGACCTGGAAGCTCCAACGATAACCAATGTAAGCTTCGGAGGAAATATAA
>CAMDYG010000010.1 GCA_945910225.1 uncultured Eubacterium sp.
GACAGTTCAGACAGTTATGGATTGCCAGAATCAATGCTGCTGCAAGAATCAATGGACTTTCATACAGCAAGTTTATGTATGGTCTTAAGTTAGCTAATATTGATCTTAACAGAAAGGTATTATCTGAGATGGCTGTTAATGATGCAGAGGGATTTGCTAAACTCGCAGAGGTTGCTAAGTCTAAGCTTGCATAATTAATCATATTTTTGAATATCAATCATAATATATAAGCTGTCGTTATTACGGCAGCTTATTTTGCGCTAAAGGAATTATTAAATATGATTATTTTGTGAACTAATGCTGATAAATATAGATAAAAAATCTTTTATATGGTATAGTATGAAAGTCAATTCTTTACCCTGATGAAAGGGCAAGAGCGGAGGTTTTATTGTGAAAAAGAGTTTTTTGAAGAAAGTATCAATAGTATTAACGTCAGCTGTAATGCTATTGGGAACAGCATGTAATAACAAGATTAAGGTCAGCTATGATTATAATGTTGATGATTATGTTGAACTTGGACAGTATGAGAACATAACTGTTGATGTAGATAAGACATCAATAGAAAATAAGCTTATCGAGAATAAGATCAAGCAGGATGTTGAGGATAATACAACATATACAGAGGTCGACAGGGGAGCTGTGGAGACAGATCAGATTCTCGTGACATACACAGCATCTACATCAGGAGTTGCAACAAGCGGACTTACTAATACAGATGGCGTTACAATGATTCTTGGAACAGATAAGCTCGGTCTTAACCTTGATGAACTGGATGAAGCACTTTATGGTATGAAGCCAGGCGAAACTAAGGTCATGGTTGTTGATATTCCTGAGGATTATAGCAATTCAATATATGCAGGAACTAAGGTTGTATTTGAACTTACCATGAAGACAGTTTCACAGGCCAATGTTCCTATGATAACAAATGCATATGTTAAAGAGGCATTTGGATTTGATACAGTAGAAGAGTATCGTGAATCTGTTAAGGAAGAACTTAAGACAAAGATTGATTCACAGGTTGAAGATGAAATGCAGGGAAAAATACTTTCTGCTTTACAGGATACATCTAAGGTTTCAGAATATCCGGATTCACTATTAGAGGAACTTAATGACAGATATAATGAGTCTATTGGTTTTTATGCTGATTTTACAAATATGTCAAAGGATGAGTATTGCCAGAGCCAGTATGGACTTACATTTGATGAATATGTAAAGAAATCAGCAGCTCAGCAGCTCATAATGGAAGCGATTGTTAAGAAACTCAATATAACTATAAGAGATTATGATTATAAGGGGGATCTTTCTGATTTTGCTTCTGATAATGGATATTCAGATGCGTCTAAGTTTGAAGAAAAGTATGGAAAAGATAAAATAGTAAAAGCTATGCTTATACAGAAAGCACAGGATTATGTAATAGATCATGCTAATGTAACATATAATTAATATCAGGCAGAAATATAATTAAAAGCAGGTCAGCGTTATGATTAAGGGAAAATCTTAAATCATAATGCTGATCTGCTTTTTGATATATCAGATATATTATTTTGATCCAGTTGAACCGAATCCACCAGTACCGCGTTCAGTGTCGTTTAGCTCTTCAACTATATTGAAATCAGCTGTTATATATGGAGCAAGGACAATCTGGGCTATACGCTCTTTTGGCTCTACAGTTACCGGATTCTGGGAATGGTTATGAAGTGCTACTATTATCTCACCTCTATAATCTGAATCGATTACGCCTACTTTATTGGCAGGAGCAACTCCTTTTTTGCATGCCATTCCGCTTCTTGCATATATAAGACCAACAAGGCCTGTTGGAATTTCCATAGCAATACCTGTTTTGATGAATTCTGTTGTACCTGGAGCAATTGTAACAGCTTCAGGCATGCCAGAATACAGATCGGCTCCTGCAGAAAATTCAGTGCCGTATGTAGGAATACAGGCGTTTTCGTTTAATTTTTTGATATTTACTTTTTGTGACATAATAATCCTCCATCTGGTTTCTTTTTTAAATATTAATTATATAATAAAACAACTTTACCGGTTTCTAACGATTCTTTGACAAGAATAGTACGCTGGTTAGAAGAACCTTTGAATTTTAACATCATATCTTTTTTATCCTCTTCAAATTTTCCATCAACAATTACATCAATGTATTCCAGCATTTCGATAGTCTCTTTCCATTCTTTACACATGCGTTCAACAATATCTTTATCAAACAGATAGCCAGTAAAACACCATATGCTTAAATCTGGATAAACCTTTCGGACTTCCCGTAAAAGTGGTAATAATCCCTGTTGATTACTGTGCTCAAAAGGCTCTCCGCCAAGCAGGGTTAATCCGGTAACATAATCTGGAGCAAGAGAATCAATGATTTCTTTGATTGTTTCATCTGTGAAATCACGACCATAATTAAAATCCCATGCAATTTCGTTAAAACAGCCTTTACATCTGTGAGTGCAGCCGCTTACGAAAAGAGAAGTGCGGACACCGGGACCATTGGCAATATCGCATGTTTTTATCTCTGCATAATGCATATAAACCTCCTTTGAAATATATTTAAGTATAACAACAAATCTGTATTATAACGATAAAATGCTATAATAATTCATGAAACACTGAAATATAAATGCTATATTAAGCATATAGAAAATGTTTCAAATCTGATGTACAATTATAGCAGATTTATTCGTGACAAACAATGGAGGGTATGATTATGCATATTTATTTTGATAAGCTTTACAGATATGACAGGATAGAGGAGCCAGTAGGAATTGCTATTCCTTTTAAAGAGGGTGAACTGACATCAATAGATAATATTGCAATTAAACAGAATGAAAAGATGTGTATGGTTCAGCCAAAAGTTACATCAAGACATGCGGATGGAAGTGTAAGATATCTGTATGTTGACTTTTTGGCAGATATTCCGGCTAACAAAGGAACTGTTCTTGAATTTGAGAAATACTCTGACAGACAATACAATGGGACAGAAGGCGTATTAGTGAAAAAGACAGACTCTGGGCTGGTGGTTGATACGGGGTGTATTAACTTTACCGTTGATAATAATTCAGACAGTATATTTGAATCACTGTATGATGGAAGAAGATATTATAATTCGAGGAATTTTGAAGGACCATATCTGAAAGATGATTCAGGTAAGTATGATATTAGTATTAATTCATGGGAAGTTCTGGCAGCTGGACCAGTAAAAGCGGTTCTAAGAGCGCACGGAACTAATATACATGGCAATAAGAATATTGAATTTGAGATAATACTTACAGCATATGCAGGTAAATCATGGGTTGATATGGCTTATAGGATTATTAACACGACAGATGATGAGTTGCACATAAAGTCTTTGGTCTTCTATGTTAAACCAGATCCGGATGTAAATGTAAGTGATGATTTATTTGATATGCATATTAATGCTGGCAATGATTCTACAGGATGTGGAGATGTACTTACTGACAATTCTCATGAAGATGGTCCTGTATTTCATACACGGGGAACTGCTGAACTTGAGATGATATCACATAAAGCACCGGTAAACTCAATAAGAACGCTGGTTGGAAGCTCCAATTATAAAACAGATTTCTATATTGGAAAGGGTGGAGTACAGGTTAATAAAGTTATAGATGATTCATATCTTGTGAAAGAGGCTAACGAGCACTTTGCTGAAGTATTCTATGGAACATTTATGGCAGATTATACGGATAGATTGGACGGAGTGTGCGTAACTGTGTTTCAGGCACAGCAGAATTATCCTAAAGCCATAAAGGCATATGATGGTGGAATAGCAGTTATGCTTGTTCCAGAGGACATAGGAAGTGTTGTTATGCAGCCGGGAATGGCAAAAGAACAGAGAGTTCTTATGCATTTTCATGAACCTGAAATGCCAATGTGGGAACTGGATAACAGGAGCACGATATATCAGATGCCAGACAGACCATGTATATCACCGGATGTGTTCAGGGATGCAGGAGTAAGTCTTGATGTTTTTCCACAGCATCTGACAGATGAAGTAGAAATAGCGTTAATTGCAAGAGCAGACAATCATTCGAGATGTTATGGCATGATTAACTGGGGGGATTCGGTTGATATGGGATATACCAAACAGGGACGAGGCGGAGGAAAGCTTGTTTGGAGCAATAATGAGTATGATTATCCACATTCATGTGCCCTTATGTATGCAAGAACAGGCGTGAGAAGATTTTTGGATTACTTAATCGTTTCGGCAAAGCACCAGATGGATATAGATGTGTGCCATTATAGCTCTAATCCATTAAGAATTGGCGGGCAGTGGGAGCATACAGCAGGACACTGTAAGAATGGAATTATGGTATGCTCACATGAATGGGTCGAAGGAATGCTTGATTATTACCATTTTACAGGGGATGAGAGAGGTCTTGAGACTGCAATTGGCATAGGAGATAATATTTTAAGGCTTCTTGATACCCCAATGTATGCCAAGCCGGGTGAAGCTAATGCAAGGGAAACAGGATGGGCATTAAGAGCGCTTACAGCATTGTATGTTGAGACAAGGGATGATAAGTGGCTTGGAAAATGTGAATGGATAATTGACAGCTTTAAAATATGGGAAGAAGAGTATGGCAACTGGCTTGCTCCATATACAGATAACACTCTTATAAGAGTTGGGTTTATGATTTCTGTAGCGGTTGGAAGTGTGATGAGATATTACAGAGTATTCCCAAGAGAAGATATTAAACAGATGCTTATAAGGGCTGTCGATGATATGGTAGAAAATTGCACTCTTGATAATGGATTGTTTTATTATAAGGAACTTCCGTCACTTTCAAGAAATGGAAACAATACGCTTCTTCTTGAATCACTTGCAATAGCATATGAGTTAACAGGTGATAAGAAGTATCTTGAATATGGTTTTAAAACCTTCGAGACAAACATAAATAATACCCAGAGGGCAGGAATTGGTTCAAAGCAGATCATAGACGACACAGTTATGGTTGCAGGTGACAGTACAAAAGGATTTGCACAGAGTTTTATTCCTCTTGTTACATACTATAAGGCTCTTGGGGATGCAGGAATGATGGATAAAATCAGACTGTACGTGTAAATTCCGTTATATACAGAGTTTTTTACGGTGAGAGAAAGCAAACAGATTTCGCTTAGGTGAGCTTTCTCTCATCTTTTTTTGTATATAGCGGCATTTATGCCTGCACAGCTTGGAAAAGTCGCAGATATTTACTGGTTTTTTCATGTGAGATATAGTATAATCTTTCAAAAGTGTTTGTTTTTGGAGGAAAGGTGGTTTTTTATGAGAATTGGAATAAGAGCACATGATGTTGCATACGCTCCACTTGAAGAGCTTATACCTAATATACACGCACAGGGATTTCATTGCATGCATATAGCACTCAGCAAGTCTATTAAGGAATTTAAACCAGGGGTTGAGACGATGACTCCCGGACTTGCAATGTATATTAAAGAATTATGTATAGAGAATAAAGTAGATGTTGCGGTACTTGGCTGTTATCTTAACCTTTGCAATCCTAATCCTGAGAAGCATAAGGAGATTGTTGAAAAGTATAAGGCGCATATAAGATTTGCAAGTATTCTTGGCTGTGGTGTTGTCGGTACTGAGACTGGCGCAGTCAATGAGGAGTACAAGTACGAGCCGGCTAATCATAGTGAAGAGGCACTCCAGTGCTTTATTGATAATTTAAGACCAATTGTTAAATATGCAGAACAGTTTGGCGTTATTGTGGCAATTGAGCCAGTATGGAAGCATATTGTATACACTGTTGAACGTGCAAGAAAGGTGCTTGATGCTATTGATTCACCTAATCTGCAGATTATATTTGATCCGGTTAATCTGTTATGTGTTGATAATCTTGCACAGCAGGACGAGATTATTGAGAAAGCATTTGACCTTTTATTAAAGGATATTGCTGTTGTCCACTGCAAGGATTATATTGTTGAAGGCAGTGAGCTTAAGTCTGTGGCAGCAGGTACAGGAAAGGGTAATCCGGTGACACAGGGAGGACTTAATTATCCGCTTTTGTTAAAGAAGATTAAGGAACATAAGCCATATGTACATTGTACTCTGGAGAATACTGTTCCGGAAAATGCAGTAGCTACAAGAGAATTTATGGAAAGAACATATGCCAGTGTATAAGTAAGTGACATATATTAAGAATTGTATTGAAATCAGACACTGGAAATTACCAGAGAATGGAGGCATGTATGCCAGAGAACATTGAATTACCAGGCACAAGCCATAATAAAACTAATCAGGTTGAGAGAGCTGTGGATACACCAGCTGATTTTACAAGTCCTGAGGAACTTTATAATGATCTTATTACTGAAATAAAAAAATATCATCCCTCAACAGATCTGTCTGATATCCAGAAGGCATACGATACAGCCCGTAAAGCACATGAGGGGCAGTTTAGAAAATCAGGAGAACCATATATTATTCATCCATTATGTGTTGCAATAATTTTAGCTGAACTCGAACTCGATAAAGAATCAATTATAGCAGGCCTGCTTCATGATGTTGTTGAGGACACTGTAATGACAAGTGAAGATGTTGCAAGAGAATTCGGAGATGAGGTTGCACTGCTTGTTGATGGTGTAACAAAGCTGACACAGCTCAATTATCAGCATGATAAGATTGAGGTTCAGGCTGAGAACCTTAGAAAAATGTTCCTTGCGATGGCAAAGGATATAAGAGTAATTCTTATAAAGCTTGCCGACAGACTTCATAATATGAGAACAATGCAGTATCAGTCGCCTGCAAAGCAGATTGAGAAATCAAGAGAAACAATGGAGATATATGCTCCAATTGCACACAGGTTAGGTATTTCCAAGATTAAGGTAGAGCTTGATGACTTATCAATGAAGTATCTTATGCCAGATGTTTACAATGACCTTGTTGAGCAGGTTAATATAAACAGACCGGGCAGGGAAGCATTTATTAAGAGTATAATTAAAGAAGTGGGTATGCATATAAGCAATGCTGGTATTGAGGCTGAGATTGACGGAAGAGTTAAACATTTCTTCTCAATTTACAGAAAAATGGTTAACCAGAACAAGACACTTGACCAGATATATGACATATTTGCAGTAAGAATTAAAGTGGATACTGTAAAGGACTGTTATGCGGCACTTGGCGTAATCCATGAAATGTATAAGCCTATTCCTGGCCGTTTCAAGGATTATATTGCAATGCCTAAGCCTAATAATTATCAGTCACTTCATACAACACTTATAGCATCTAACGGACAGCCATTTGAAATACAGATAAGAACTTACGAGATGCATAAGATTGCTGAATATGGTATTGCTGCACACTGGAAGTACAAGGAAGGCAAGACAGGAGAAAAGGACAACCAGAGTGAGGAAGCAAAGCTTAGCTGGTTAAGACAGATTCTTGAATGGCAGAAAGAAATGTCAGATAATAAGGAATTCTTATCATCTATCAAGAATGACCTTAATCTTTTCTCGGACAGCGTATATTGCTTTACACCTTCAGGTGATGTAAAGAATCTTCCTGCGGGTTCATGCCCTATAGATTTTGCATATAGTATACACAGTGCTGTAGGTAATAAGATGGTAGGCGCAAGAGTCAACGGAAAGCTTGTTAATATTGATTATGTTATCAAGAATGGTGACAGAATTGAGATTATAACATCCCAGAATTCAAAAGGACCAAGCCGTGACTGGCTTTCAATTGTAAAGAGTACACAGGCTAAGAATAAGATTAACCAGTGGTTTAAGCAGGAGTTAAAGGAAGATAATATCCTTAAGGGCAAAGAAATGGTTGCTAACTACTGTAAGACTAAGGGAATAGTTCTTTCTGATATTACCAAGCCGGAATATGTCGAGAAGTGCCTTAACAAATATGGCTTTAAGGACTGGGATTCTATACTTGCAGCTGTTGGACATGGTGCGCTTAAAGAGAGCCAGATTGTAAACAGGCTTAATGAGGAGCATTTAAAGACGAAGAAGGCAGAAGTTACAGATAAAGATGTGCTTGAGGAGATTGTTGCTGCCGAGTCTAAGGAAAAAGTTAAGAAAAAAGAAGGCAAGGGTGGAATTGTTGTTAAGGGAATCCACGATGTTGCGGTAAGATTTTCAAAATGCTGTAATCCTGTTCCGGGTGATGAGATTGTTGGATTTGTTACCAGAGGAAGAGGAATATCAATCCACAGAACTGATTGTGTCAATATAATTAATTTCCCGGCTAATGAACGCGCACGTCTTATTGAAGCTGAATGGGAGCAGGGACAGACTAATAGTGATACATATGAGGTCGAAATCAATATATTTGCTAATAACAGAACAGGTCTTATTGTAGATATTTCAAGAATGTTTACAGAGGCAGAGATTGATGTTAAATCTATGAACTGCAGACTTAATAAAAAGGATGTTGCAACTATAAGCGTTGGTTTTGATATTCATGGAAAGGAAGAACTTAACAGGATTATTGATAAGTTAAGAAAGATAGACGGAGTTACTGATATAACAAGAACTGCCGGCTAAGAAAGGTTTACAGATTATGGTTAAGATTGAATCAAAGGTGTTAGGTCCGGTAGCAACTAACTGCTATCTTATAATCAACAAGGATAATAATGAGAGTATTATTGTTGACCCGGCAGATTCACCAGAAGCAATATATGATATGGTTGTGCGTTCTGGAAGCAAGCCACAGGCAATACTTCTTACACACGGACATTTTGATCATATTGGTGCTGCTAATGAAGTGCGTGAGCATTATGGTATTAAGATATATGCATCATGTGATGAAGAAAAGCTTCTTGCATCACCAGCAAGAAATCTTTCAAATGCATATGGTATGAGCCTGAAGGTAACAGCAGATGTACTTCATAATGATGGAGATATTCTTGAACTTGCAGGACTTAAGATAAAGGCAATACATACACCAGGACACACAGCAGGTGGAACATGCTATTATATAGAATCAGACAAGACACTTATGTCAGGTGATACACTTTTTGCAGGTTCGGTTGGAAGAACAGATTACCCTACAGCAAGTTCAGCTGCAATGACAGAGTCACTTCATGATAAACTCTGTAAGCTCCAGGATGATACAGATGTATATCCTGGACATGGAGAGTTCACAACGATTGGATATGAAAAGCAGAATAATCCGTTTATGTGATGTCCGCAAGCGAAAAGGAAGCAACGCGAAGCGTTATTTACTTTTCGCGGGACATCAACGAGCAAACGCCTGCGAAGCAGGCTGGAAAGCACGATAGTGCGTGTTTGCGAGTATGAGAGCGTAAATATCAGTGCGAAAAGGAAGCAACGATGATATATATTAAGATTGACAATGATGTATTTTATGATGATGCGGTTGTACTTGTCCGATCGTTTTATCCAAGAACTGATGTTACGGCACTAAAGGCAGATTCCAAGCCAGAAGAGAATGATGAGATACTTTCAATAGAAGTGCCGGATATCACAGGACTTGATAAGAAGAAAGCCCACGAAATGTTTAAAGACAGCTTATATAGGAAGCTTTCAGCTAAGACAGGTAAGAAGCTGCCATGGGGATATCTTACAGGAGTAAGACCTAGTAAGATTGCGTATACAATGCTTGAAGAGGGTGCAACAGAAGAGCAGATTAAGAAACATTTTATAGATAAGCATTATGCGAGTGAGAAAAAGGCAGACCTTGCGCTCACAGTAGCAAAGAAAGAGCTGAATATACTTACAGATATGGATTATAAGACAGGCTATAGTTTGTATATTGGAATTCCGTTCTGTCCAAGTATCTGTCTTTACTGCTCATTTTCATCATATGCACTTGGTGCATACAAAGATTATGTTGATAATTATGTTGATGCACTTATTAAGGAGATAAGGTTTGTAGCTGAATCCATGAGGGGAAGAAGACTTGACACAGTGTATATGGGTGGCGGAACACCTACGACTTTAAGTGCTGAACAATTGGACAGAGTATTGACAGTGGTTGAGGAGGCATTTGATTTGAGCAGATGCCGTGAGATTACCGTGGAGGCAGGCAGACCAGACAGCGTGTCACCGGATAAATTCAAGGTCCTAAAGGCTCATAATGTGGGAAGAATATCAATTAATCCGCAGACAATGAATCAGAAAACACTTGACCTGATTGGAAGAAAGCATACAGTTGAAGATATTAAGAATGCTTATGCAATGGCAAGAGAAGCCGGACTTGATAATATCAACATGGATATGATTCTTGGACTTCCGGGAGAGGGCGTGGATGAGGTTTACCATACACTTAATGAAATTAAGATAATGAAGCCTGAAAGTCTTACGGTACATTCACTTGCGATTAAGAGAGCTTCAAGACTTAATATATTACGTCAGCAGTACACAGAGCTATCAATTGAGAATACAGACAGCATCATCGCAATGACTGAGCAGACAGCAAGAGACCTTAACATGCAGCCTTATTATATGTATCGCCAGAAGAATATGGCAGGCAATTTTGAAAATGTAGGTTATGCAGTTTCTGGACTTGAGTGCATTTATAATATTCTTATTATGGAAGAGAAACAGACTATCGTGGCGTGCGGAGCAGGAGCTTCGACTAAGGTTGTATTCCATAATGAAGGCGATGAAAACCATTCTGTAAGGATTGAAAGAATTGAGAATGTTAAGGATGTCAGAAGCTATGTCGAGAGGATTGATGAAATGATCGGGAGAAAGCGGAAGTTCTTTGAGGAGAATGAGTTTTGACAGATAATTAATGTATACGCCGATTTATTATTACGAGGAGTTGTAACATGGAAATATATGAAATGATTGATTTACAGGATTGTCCAAGATGCTTCGGACCATCTATATTAGAGGAAGAAGACCATAGTTATTATGCGATGTGTATGGACTGTGGATGTCAGTCTGCACCATTTAGCTTTAAGGATGATGAGGGCAGACTGGATGCAGCAAAGAGAACAGCAGAGTTATGGAATACAGGTAAAGTAATCTATACAGGACGAACAGAGTAACATAATAGATAATTAGGAGATGTTTAATTATGAAAAGCAAAGAAGAACTTTTAAATATGACAATAATAGAATTGAGACAGTATATTAATTCTTTATCGAATCCTGAGATAAAGGAAGTGGCTGAGATATTTGAAGAGGATGATATAGAAAGAGATCCTCTTGAACTTCTTACAGCTTCTAAACTTTTTGATTATATGAAATATGTGAATGGGGCAGTTGATATTGAATTTTAGTCTTTTATATTGTCATCTACGATATAGCTTATTGAAGGGAATAGTCATACTAAAGGATGGCTTTGTGGACTTGAAGAAGTAAAATGATACATTTGCATAAGGGGGATGGTTGTATGCGAGGAAAAGCAAAATATTTATTCATGACAATTATCATAAGCATATGCATGCTTGTTGGATGCAGCAAAGTGGAGGCGTATATTTATGAATATCAATAAAATTGTAATTGCTGGTGCAGGAACTATGGGATCTTCTATGGCGCAGATATATGCAAAGTATTTTGACAAAGTAACTTTGTATAACCACAGAGAGGAGAGCCTTAAAAGGGCAGAAGTAAGAATCAAAGAAAATGTTGATATTCTTGTTAAATCTGGTAATATGACAGAAGATGAAGCAGACAGGCTGCTTGGTTCACTGTCATATACAACATCAATGGACTGCTTTAAGGATTGTGATTTCGTTGCAGAGAATCTTACTGAAAATGTAGAAATTAAAGATGCATTTTACAAAGAATTATCTTCTATTGTGAATAATAATGCAATTATAACAACCAATACATCAGGACTTTCTATTAACAGGCTTGCACAATCAGTTAATGAACCAGAACGTTTTATAGGTATGCACTGGTTTAATCCTCCACATCTTGTTCCACTTATTGAGATTATTAAGGGGGATGCGACAACAGATGAGGTTGCGAAAGATATATATGAACTCAGTTTAAAGATTGGCAAGAAACCGGTGATTGTTAATAAAGATGTTCCGGGATTTGCAGCGAACAGACTACAGTTTGCGGTTTTAAGGGAAGCACTTGATCTTGTTAAAAAGGGCGTTGTTTCACAGAAAGGAATTGATGATGTCATGAAATATGGTCTTGGTTTCAGATATGCATGCTTAGGCCCATTAGAGGTGTCTGATTTTGGCGGACTTGACACTTTCTACCATATAAGTGAATATCTTATGAAAGATTTGTGCGATGATAAAGAACCACCAGAACTTCTTAAGGAACATTATGAAGCAGGTGAATATGGTGTTAAGAGTGCAAAGGGATTTTATGATTATTCTGAAGGCAGAGATAGAGAAGCTACAGAAAAAAGAGATGAGAAGTTTCTTAAAGTCTATCATGCACTGTATGATGATAAATAAATATATTAATGTGGAGGATTATTGATGAAGATAGCAGTAGCATATGAGAATGGACAGGTTTTTCAGCATTTTGGACATTCTGAGAATTTTAAGATTTATGAGGCAGAAGGAAAGAATATTGTCCGAGCAGAAGTAATTGGTGCTGATGGTGCTGGTCATAGCGCATTGGCGGCTGTTCTTAAGGATAAAGGTGTAGACGTTCTTATATGTGGAGGAATCGGCAATGGTGCAGTTACAGCACTTTCAGAAGCCGGAATCGATGTATATTCAGGAGCAGATGGAGAGGCAGATGCAGCAGTTGAGGCATATCTTAACGGAGATTTGGCATCAGCAGGTGTTAATTGTGACCATCATCATGAGCATGAAGAAGGTCATGGCTGTGGACACTGTGGTAATCATGATGAAGAGGAGTCTGGCTGCGGACACTGCAGTGATGATGCGGAAGAAGAGTCTGGCTGTGGACATGGATGCGGAGGCTGCGGCGGTAGCTGTGGTACATTTACACCATCATTTGAAGGACCGAATGTTGGAAAGAAGGTAAAGGTTCATTATAAAGGAACATTTGATGATGGAACACAGTTTGACTCATCATATGACAGAGGAGAACCACTAGAATTTACATGCGGAGCCGGAATGATGATTCAGGGATTTGATAAGGCTGTAGCGACTATGAATGCTGGTGATGTCATAGATGTTCATCTTATGCCGGAAGAAGCATATGGTGAAGCAGATCCAGAAGCTTTCATTACATTGCCTATAAGCGAACTCCCAGGAGCAGAAGAACTTAAAATAGATGATAAAGTATATCTTCAGAACATGTATGGACAGCCATTCCCTGCAAGGGTATCAGCATTAACTGACACAGACATTACATTTGATGCTAATCATGAGATGGCAGGAAAGGAACTGAATTTCAGGATAGAGCTTGTTGAAGTATTATAATAATAATGAGGGGCACCGTACTAAGAAAAATTAGTGCGGTGCTCCACTTTTTATCAGGGTAGCATAATAAATATGACTAATTTACATTGCTTTAGCGCGGTTGTTTTTAGGATTAGTTAAAGTGTAAGGATCCAGAATAGAAGATAGTTCTTTCTCAGATAATAAATGTTCTTCTATAACAAGATCGTGAACCCTTACGCCTGTTTTTAAAGATTTTTTTGCCAGCTGGGCTGACTTTACATATCCAAGATATGGACAGAGGGCGGTTGCTATTCCTGCACTGCTTTCCATAAGCTGTCTGCAATGCTCTTTGTTAGCAGTTATACCTGATATGCAGTTAGTTACCAGTGTATTAACAGCACATGTCAGAGTTTCTATTGATTCAAATATGTTATAAAAAATAACTGGTTCAAATGCGTTTAATTCCATCTGTCCAGCCTCGGCAGCCATTGCAATAGCTGTATCGTTGCCAGCAATGTTAAATGCGACCTGATTAACAACTTCGGGGATTACAGGATTGACTTTACCTGGCATGATTGAGCTTCCATTTTGCCTGGCTGGAAGATTTATTTCAGACAGACCTGTTTTAGGTCCGGAAGATAACAGCCGCAGATCGTTGCACATTTTTGATAAATCAAGGGCGCATGTCTTGAGAGTGCCGGATACTGTGACAAAACAGTCAAGGTTTTCTGTCGCGTCGAACAAATCATCTGCCTGAGTAAGAGGGTATTTAGTGAGTGTGCCAAGACATGGAACAATGCTGTCAAGGATGATAATCCGGCAAGTAAGAATTATATCAGAAAGACTAATACATCAGGTTATACAAATGATGCGACACTTGACCAGTACATTCTTAATATGAATTCTTTATCATCATATTCTGATGCACAGGAGTACTGGAAGACAACAATCCAGCCATATTGTATTGAAACAATGCAGATAATACATTTAGGTGATTATAAAATAAATGTAGGTCTTACGAAGAATGTTGAAGACTTCAGATTTTATCATAATATCCAGCTGGGTGGAGTTAAGGTTTATGAAGACTAGCATTCTGGAAGTGTAAATGTATAATTGAATAAAATCAGATTAATCAGGCGGAGGAGAAATCCAAAGCCTGATTTTTATTTTTTATCTAATGAGTATATAAAATAACTATAATCTGAGATACACAACAGAGTAAGGCAAAAAATCATTAATTTTTATAATTACGAAGTTTTACTTTAATGAATTCAATAATTTCTTCTTTGTCTTTTTCAGATAACAAATCAAAATAATAATATAGCTTTTTTTCGAGTACACTAAAAAATTGAAACTTTTTTTTATTATTAGATTTATTAAAATATTCTATAAAACCTTCAAGATCAATGCTTGTCTGAGAAGGTGCAGGGGCGTCATATGAAACATCCCTATCTACTTTAATGGTAAGCTGCATCAGATCATCAACAGAAATATTATATAGTCCTGCAAGTTTGAATAAAGCATCTGGAGAAGGGGTTCTTTTGCCTGTTTCGTAATGTGAGTAGGTTTGACGTGCAATTCCAAGGACAGATGCAACATAATCCTGAGTATATCCATGGACAGTGCGCAACTCTTTAAGTCTGGAAGATAGCAGCTTTTTATTCATATAAAGTCCTCATTTCTATCAGTGTTATATTATACGCTGGTAATAACATTATCTGGTTGAAAATGTTATTAAACAGTAGAATGTACCTTTTTAAATAATTTTAGTTACTTTAATATGATGATATGTAAATAAATGTAGCATAATAACCTTATACGTGTTAAAATGGTGTAGCAAACATTCTTTATTGTATTAGAAAATGAACGGGAATAATAAATAGAAAACAGAATTTTTTAATGTATATATTTAATATGTAAAAAGTGAACTGTTACAAAGGAGACAGATGAAAATGTCCACACAAAAGGAAAAAGTGAATAGGATTCTTAGTATATATCACAGGCTTTTACAGGGATCTATAATATACAAATTAGAAGAAGCAAAAAGATATGGGGTCAGTGTCAGAAGTATTCAGCGTGATATAGATGATATAAGAGATTATATGGTTAATGAAGCTGAATCCACAGGAATTGTTAATACAATAGTTTATAAAAAAGCAATAAATGGCTACAAACTGGAATATGTATGCTGTATAAAATCTATTGATATGCAGATAGAGGACACAAGTTAAAGAATTATAATGTTTTCTGATAATGAATAATACACAAATTGAATATATTAATGAAAGGACAATGAAATGATAAAGAAAAGAAAAATAGTATTGAATGTAATGGCGCTGATGGCGATTGGCTTATTCGGGTGCAGCAATGAAAAATCAAATGTCAGTCAGGATGTAAGTCAAAGTGTGAGCCAAAGTGTGAGTCAAGGTGATACAATATATAATACATCCCAAGAAGAATCAAAAGGACAGGTAATAAGGATTGATTATAGTTTGTATGATGGTGTAATAGATGATGTAAAAAAAGGACTTTCTGAAGGATTTAATAATGATGATATTAAGAGACTCAGCTTATCAGAAGATTTAGTGTTTATGGGGGCACCTGGCTCAAAGAACTCAAATGTAGGGTATATCCGAAAAGATATAGATAATAATAGTGTTGATGAACTTATAATAGGGAAAGCTTCATCAGAAGGTAATTTTATATATAATATGTACACTATAGCTGACGGGAAATTGGTAACTTTATTAAGTGGAAAAGAAAGAAATAGTTACTATCTATGCAATGATGGAGTTATAAGTAATTATTGTTCAAGTGGTGTAGGTTATGCTCAATCTAACTACTATAATATACAAAATAGTGAATTAACTTTAATAGAGAGTGTATTTCAGAATAGAGACAGGAATCCAGGTGAACCAAAACAGTTTTATCATAGTACAATAGCAACATTTGATCCCAATGCTACAGCTATCAGCGACAGTGATGCAGAAAGTATAAGAAATAAGTATCAATTATTACAGTATTCGCTAACATTTTTTAATAATTAAAAATTATAAATATGACAATACCCGGAGTAGCATTAGGAATAATGTGCCTCCGGGTAATTTAATGAATTCTAATTGATGACTTTTTTGACATTGTTATATTTTATATTTTTTATTTTGTCATAAGAAATTCCATTATTACTTAAATCTAATTTAAAATCGTCTATATCGGCTTTTAACAATTTAATTATTCCACATCGTCTTAAATAGGCTTCAAAATCATCAGACGCAGTGTAGTGGTCTCCGTTAAAGTTTAACGTGAATTCATCGTTACTGATATCATAATTAATAATAGAAAGAGTTCCTTGATAGTCAGTATAATTAAGATAGATTCGTATTGTGTTTTCACTAAAATCGTATGCAAAAGTTGAATCGCATCCAAGATTCTTTGTTCCAAACCAATCACTTAATGAGTCTGCAATTAATGCTTCATGGATTTGTGCAAATTCATTTGAATCGGTGTATTTTATAGTCCAGTAGTTTCCATTTTTAAATTGATAACTGTCATTATCGGCTGTAACAGTTGTTATAGATTTCAACTTGTTAATTGTATCGGTATAATCATTGTTAGCTGAATCATCAACAAAATAACCAATTATGCTTAATATTGCAATAAGAGCTATAACACAACCAAGAATGATTATCAGTTTTTTGTGATTCTTTTTTGGCTGAGGTGATGAATATGATTGTTGACTAAATTGAGTGCTTCCATAATTGTATTGTGGTTGAACTGTCTGTGCGTTCTGAATACTTTGATTAGATGCATTAATGTTATTTTCAGGTATATGAACATCTACATTATGAACAGGTGCACCACATTTGGGACAGATTGCCCAGTCTGATTGAATGCTGGTTCCACACTTAGAACAGAACATATGTAATTCCTCCTTATATAATTTATCGAATAATTTTACTAAATAGTAGCATACAAAAAGAAGTAATAAAACAAAAAAATGATAGCAGATTAATGATAGACATAATGTGTCTATTGTTGATGAAATGTGACAATGATAATGATAAAAAAGAAAAAATGAATTATAATTATATTATCATATAAGGATGTAATGTGAATATTTAAATATTATATTTATTTAATCGACTACAGGGGAAATAAGGGGAGGAATAAAAAATGTTTTGTGAAAAATGTGGAATGGAAATTCAAAGTGACTGGATTAATTGTCCAAGATGTGGACAAAGAGTAAACGAACAGGATGTGTTACAGGAGAATATACAGGAAAATGGTATACAGGAGAATTATGAGCCAGACATAATTGAAGAGAATAATGAACGCAGATATAGTTTTGCTGATTGGATTCGATTCAGATTGACTCTTGCAGGGGTAGGAATAATTATTTTTATAATTCTAATATTATTGGCAGTTGTTTTTTGTTAAGTTGGAACATTCGATAAAATGAGGAGGCGATACTATGTTATGTAATAATTGTGGAAAGGAAATATCGGAAAGTGCGGATTTCTGTAAATACTGTGGAACAAAAGTCGAAAAGCCTGCATTTGGGGTAAATATTAATCCAGGCAATATGGAGAATGCTGGAACTTTAGAAGATGGTTCTATGCTGAATATTTTTGGATGTAAGATAAAAGGTCGTCTTATTATTAAAATAGCGGCTATTATTGTCATTGCATGCTTCTTTTTTCCAATGTTTACTGTATCATGTGCGGGAGTTAAAGTTATGGATGTAAGCATGGGAGATATTTTTGCAGGAGTGGATGACTCAGAGGATACAGATTATTATGATGATTATGGATATTATTCTGGTACTGAAGACAAAGAGTCGGATGAGGACGCAGGGGTTAGTGGCATGGTAGTTTACCTGATAGCACCTATTATTATACTTGTTTTTTGTAGAAAAAAGAATAGTAAAATGAGCTGCGAGGTGGATTCTGCTGCTATATTTATTGCGAGTGCATTGATGCTGATAATACAATTCGTGTATATGAAGGGTGAGCTTGCAGATGAATATGGATTAATACAAATTACACCGATGTTTACATATTATTTATATATGATATCATGTGCTGTAGGTGCATTTGCAGGTATAAAAACAGGATTAAACCGAACAGCTGCGCATATTGAGGATGAGTCAATGAGGAAGCCTGTTAAAGGAATATTGTTAGTAAAATCTATATTGATTTCTCTTGGTGGCACTTTTGCTATGTTTGCAATTTTTTATCTGATAAATGATTTGTTTTAGAAAGCAATAAGGTAATGTAATAATTCATATCCTATGGATTTTTTTACCTTGTAGTAATATAATATCTAAGTTACCAGTCCTGGGAGGGGTGCTGCGAAAGCGGTACTATCGGAGTCTAGGTCCAATCACATTATTTTTCCCGTAGAACTCGCGATAGCTGGTGGCTTTTTATTATTATGGAGTACAGATTTATAATGGAATTACTTGATGTTGTTGATGAAAATGGAAAACCGACAGGTAAGACTGTTGAGAGAAAGACTGCACATAGTGAGGGAATAAGGCATAGAACAGCTCATGTGTGGATTGTAAGAAAGTCTGATGAAGGCGCAGAGGTACTGCTTCAGAAAAGGGCTATGAATAAGGATTCATTTCCGGGAAGATATGATACTTCTTCGGCGGGACATATTCAGGCTGGAGACGAACCGGAAGAATCTGCTATAAGAGAATTGTATGAGGAGCTTGGAATTAAGGCGTCAGTTGATGAGTTGCAATTTGCTGATACATTTGTAATCCAGTATGATAAAGAATTCTATGGCAAGATGTTTAAGGATAGAGAGATTGCATTTGTCTATGTATATATGAAATCTGTCAATATAGATGAACTTACATTGCAGAAGGAAGAACTGGACGGAGTTGAGTGGTTTAATCTTGAATATGTCTATGAGGAGTGCAGAAAGCATAATCAGAAATTCTGTGCACCAATTGGCGGACTGGAGATTGTGAGAGAATTTGTGAAGAATGAAAGCTTCTGATACTTGAAGTTATGGCTGGGATGTGAGATAATGTGCCAGGTTAGCCAGTTAAAACACATTGACTGCCACACATAAAGACAGATTATGGAGGATTGTTTTATGTCAGATATACATAGCGTAGATGTTGAGGATGATCAGTTTGCATATCGTTATGATACACAGCTTCTTATTGACAGAAGAGATGAAGATTTAGATGAGGATGTAATTGCAGATTATATCACTGAGCATTTTGAAGGAAATTGTCTGATTGCAGCAGGTGATGAGGATCTTATCAAGATACATTTTCATACTAATGAGCCATGGAAAGTACTTGAGTACTGCAGTACTATTGGCGAGATATATGATATTGTTGTTGAGGATATGATTCGTCAGTCAGCAGGACTTCATGGATAATAATTACATATTTGACTTAAGGCTGTATACAAGTGATGAATATCACGAGTATACAGCTTTTTTAGTGTGCTAAAGTAAATGTGAAATTTGTGTTAATTAATTGACACTAATATGCCGATAATCTAAAATATAAATATACATAAGATGCGAAGAAATTTGAATATATATGAGTGAATATGGTGGAATGTATAATTTCACTATTTTGTATACGAAGAAAGAAGGGAATTACCATGAAATACAATTTTAAGATAATGTCTGCTCTGGCGGTATTAATGGCTTTAATTATGATAATACCCGCTGTTAGTGTATCGGCTGATCCGGTTTACAATGGAATTACAATTGACGGAGATTTTTCAGATTGGGATGCTGTAGTTAAATATGATGCTGAGTGTCCTAATGAATGGCATAAGAACTGTTTGTCACAGGCTGCAATGATGTTTGATGGAGATTATGCATACATATATATTAAGGATGGAGATGGCCCTGACTGGGAAGGTGCTTTTGGTGCCGGATTATATAGTAATGCAAGATATTCAATTGTAACAGATCTTGGATATGAGTTAGTTTTTCAGCTGACAAGGGATGGCAAGGTTAATGGTGTTGATGGGATTGAATGTGTCCATGCAGACAGACAATGGGAGATATCAGTTCCTAAAAGTGTAATACCTGAATATAACAAGACTATTTCATTTGGGTTATATGAGATGGAACCATTTGTAAAGGATGTTGCCAATCTTAAGGATGATGGTTCAGATGATAATGTAATATATGATATTAAGTATGATGGACTGTATGGTGACTGGGACAAGTATCCTCATGTGAGACTGGGATATACAACAGCTGGAACACATCATAATATGACTGATGGATATGGTGCAATATATAGTGATGGCAATATAGTACTCGGACATGTATTTACAGAACTACCTGCACATCTTAATGAGAAAGGTGGAGAGTTAACATCAGCAGTTTCATTTAAACTTAATGATTCAAGATATTTTTATGCAAGAATGGTTACTGTTGATGAGAATGGTAATATTAACTGGGATCCCAGAACGAACGGATTAGATAATGGTACATATGAGTTCTATATTTTTGCGGGGGATGAAGGACATGATATTACCAATATATCCCAACTTAATGACTATATCAGATGTTATGGTAAGATGACGATAACTGTTGGCGATAACAGGGATGAATGTGAATATTATATTGATCTTAATGAACTTGCTAAGAAATATGGCTGGGAATCAAGTGATTTTAAGCAGATTGAAGCTCAGTTTGGAAGAATAGGACAGCAATGGATAGGAACTGCCGGAGCATCTTCTGGTGCCTGGTTAGGTTTGTTTATATGTATATGCGCTGTATGTGGAGTAGTTGTTTATAGGAACAGGAAAGGTAATAAGCAGGTAAAGAATTAATGAAACCAATTATGGTAATAGCTATTATTGTTATCTGGCTGTATATATTATCTGTACTAAAGAGAGCAAGGCTGCATGCATGGGAATTTGTATGGGGAAGTCTTGGACTGTTTGTGATAATGATGCTTACAATCCAGCCGGTTCTTACCATGCCATTGGCAAGGTGCGTTGCGGCTATGGCAGGAATTGTGGGAGATATTACCGGAACATTTACTGCATATTTCAAATACGGAATAATATTTATACATACAGGAGTTACATCAACAACTCTGCTGATTGATTTTGAATGTTCCGGAATAATAGAGATTATGGCATTCATATCATTACTGGCTTTCTTTAATGTGTATAATATAAGCGAGAAGATAATGATAGGAATAGGTGGATTTTGCTATATAATGCTTTGCAATACATTAAGAATCATAATAATATGTGTTGCTGTTCATTTCGGAGGAATGGATGTTTACTATATTGTGCATACATTCATTGGAAGAATATTCTTTTATGTCCTTAGTGTTGCTTTATATTTTTATGTGTTTACCAAACCACAGATTATTAAAATGAAAGTAGGAAATTTCTCATATGGGAACAATAAAAGTAATTCTTAATTCATTTCTTTTCTGGGGTGGGTGGATAATAATTCCATTTATAATGGAAATTGTACCTGCCCTGGGAAGTGTATATTTTCTTATAAGAAGAAATCTGCGACATAAGCGTAATTTAAAAAAACTAAAAGTTTTTCCTGAGATTTCGCTTATCATTCCTGTGTACAATTCTGCTGATACATTATATGGGTGTATCAAGTCAATTAACGATAGTACGTATCCCAATGACAAGATTAGAATATTCCTTGTTAATAATAAGGGACAGGATAATAGTTTTGATATATATGCAGAGTGTCAGATAAAGTTTCCAGGGCTGCTTATGCAGTGGATGAATGCAGAGCAGGGAAAGTCAAGGGCACTTAATCTTGCTTTATATAATAGTGAGGGAAAGTATATTATTAACCTTGACAGTGACGGAATGCTTGAAAAGAATGCTCTGATCAATATGATAACCAGGTTCGAGAACAATACGAATATTAACTGTATGACGGGAGCGATACTTACAGTTCCAGAGAAAATCAGGGAATATAAAAAGTTCTTTCCAAGATTAATAAGAAATCTCGAGTTTATGGAATATGCACAGGCATTTCTTGCGGGAAGAAGTTATGCTTCAGAACTTAATTCTGTATATACTTTATCAGGAGCATTTTCAGCTTTCAGAAAGTCTGTCGTGTTAAAGTCATGGATGTACAATACAGATACTATATGTGAAGATACACATATAACATTCCAGATGCGTTATCTGCAGAATGAGAAAGTAGAAGTCTGTGAAGAGGCGTTATTTTTTGTTGATCCAATAGAGAATCTTAACAAGTTGTATACACAGAGACAGAGGTGGCAGCGAGGAAGTCTCGAAGTATCCAAAATGTTTATGGATAAGGATTTTAAGCTTACAAGAATATTCAAGGATATTGGAATAAAGACTTTGTTATATGACCATACATTTGCATTTCCAAGAATGATATGGTATCTGGCGTTAATGTGCCTGATTGTTATTGGATATTCTGGAAAGGCTGTCCTTACGTCTACGGGAATAATATTTTTGTTATACATAATCATAGGATATCTGTATTTTATAACAGTTGCATATTTCCTAAGAATTAATAAGGATATAAGGAAATATTATATCAACCACTGGTGGTGTGTAATGTTTCTGCCATTTTTTAATTTTGTAATATTTTTTATAAGATTGGCAGGAATAATTAATAGTATAGAAACAGACAGTTCATGGAAGACTATGACATTTACAGAAGAATGTCATGCATTTGCAGGTGTTATAAAAAGTGATTTTGCAAAACCAGTGGCTATAATCAGAAACATACGCAGATCTGTTAATTATTATGAAGAATCTGATTTTATTGGAACAGATAATAATGAAGTGATGAATACAGAAAATGAGCAATGTTCCGATAAGGAGAAATGAGGCTTATTATGAGAAAACACAAACAGAAATTGCAGAATAGAAGAACATCAAAGTCTGATAATAAACATATCCTTGGATTTACAACCCTTTGTGTTATATGTTTTTCAATAATTGCAGCGGTACTTGCGTATACAAGAATTACTTCATATGAAGATGGTATTCTTGAAATATGTGCAAAGCAGCAGGATGCATATGTACAGCTTGTACTTGACCAGATTAATCTTAAAAGTAATCGTGATGATGAACAGATTATTAATGAGATTCTTAGTACTATGGATGCTTCTTCTAATAAATACTGGACATTCTCTAAGAACCAGTCAATGCTTTTTGTTAAGGATGTACTGGAAACTAACAGATATAAGGGTATAACTGCAGCGTCATATTACAGTTCTGACAGTGCCAAAGCTTTTCTTGGTAATCTCCAGCTTGATTATGTAACTCATGACAATATTATGATTAACGGGAAAGTGTATATTGCATCGGGAGTATCATTTGAATATAAGGATGAAGAGTATAAGCTGTGTCTGCTTACAGATAAGAGCGTTCTTCTTGATAATAACAGCTATCTGCAGATTAAGATAGAAATGGAAATATTTGTGGTAATAATATTACTTGCGCTTGTTGTCGCTTCTATGATATTTGCTTATACAGTTAAGAAACTGAGCATAAAAAACAGCTTGCAGGATGGTACTATTTCATCTCTTAATGTAATGCTGTCAAAGATGAATGACAGACTCATGGAAAAGGATTTACATGATACCAAGGACAATGTGTGGGAACAGAATGCTATTAAGCCGTTTATGGACAGAATAGTTGAACGTAATATTACGCCAGTTACATTTGTTCATATTCATTGCACGGATGTAACGTACAGAGACAGCTTTATATCAAAGGCTGTGGTAATGCTTGACAGAAATGTCTTGCGTTTCAGATATATGGAAAGTGATATTATATTGCTATGCATCCAGATTGATATGAATCGTACAGCTGAGAGTGTTAATGTTTTGAAAGATGAGCATACACAGATTGATTGCATTGAAAATATTGCAGGCAGAGAGGATGCACTTGATATTCAGAAAAAATACAACCTGAATGAAGAGAATTGATTTTGTTGTTAGGAAAGAAGGAGGAATATGGCAGTTAATTTGTATCGGGAATACAGAATGAAATTCTATCTTAATATGAGGCATTACATAATTATTAATGGAACAAAGGGCGAGGTTCACCCTCATACATGGGAGTTTGCCTTAGATATAAGATTTGGAAGAAGTTCATTTGTTGAATTTAATACATTTGAAAAAGGAATATCTGAATTTCTGGAACAATATCAGAATAAGGTACTGAATGAGGAACATCCTTTTGATGGAATGCTTCCAACAATTGAGAATGTGACAGATTATTTTTCACAGAAATTCTATGAGATAATATATGATATAGGTGGAATGCTTACAAGTGTTGAAGCAAGTGAGACTCCAACCAGAAGTTATATTGTTAATATTTCAGAACAGGAAGAACATGAAATTATGAACAGAAAGGCTGATAAACAGATATTGTCAGAAGTTATGGATTCTGTGCTTGATGAGATAGCACCCGATAATAAACAGCCAGAGTAGGCGGATTGGAGTTACAGTTGAAAAAGAACAGATCAACATATATGCTTTTTCTTATGCCATTGATATATGCGGCTGTATCTGTACTTGTTGTGTGGTTTGTCAGCACGAGTGGAACATATCCGCTTGGTTCAGATACGATGTATCATATATACAGGGGCAATTATGTATACAATTCTATAAAAGCAGGCAACTTGTATCCGATGTATGATCCAATGTGGTATAACGGCGTTGAATTATTACGTTTCTGGGCGCCAATGCCAGCTTATTTTATTGCATTATGCCAATTGATTGCAGGCGGAAGCCAGATGGGTGGATATCTGGTATTTGTAGGAGTATTATGCTTTTTGGGAGCTTTGCCATGGCTTTTTGCAGGCTATAAACTGGAAAGACCATTTCTTGGAGCATTTATGGGACTGATATGGTTTTTTATGCCAAATAATCTTGTTGCTCTCTTTGTTGAGGGTAATCTGGCAAGGTCGCTTAGTATGGTATTTCTGCCAGTGTTTATATATGCAGCAGCTATGTATTTAAGGTACATGTACTTAAGGTATATTCCTATGATGATAATAAGCTTTATGTTTATAATTATGTGTCATCTGGGATATGCAGGTATGGTTGCTTTAGCAGTAATATTATACTGTATAGTATATCTTATACAAAAAGGCAGAAAGAAAGCTGTGGCAGATGTAATAATATCGATGCTTGCCGGCTTTATGATACTGGGAATATGGATTGTTGCATCGCTTAATGGAGGAATAACTTCACTTGATAATTCAGAAAATATGGCTAATTTTTTCCAGAATATATGGGTGTCACTTAATCCTGTAAGAAGGATTAAGAATGGCAATGTGGATTTCTATTTTGGACTGGCAGCAGCTATTATTGCTGTATTTGGTGCATTTTTTGGATATAAGAAGTCAAGGACTGGATTTATTACGGCAATTATAATTCTTATACTGACTACTAATGGTATATATCCGGTTCTCAAATTACTTCCGGGAAGCCAGTATTTATGGATGCTGAGATTTATTTCAATAGCATTGTGTATGATTCTTGTGAGCTTCCTTATGTGGAATACATTAAAAAAGCCTTTGGTTGTAATAATGTGTGTATTGCTTCTTGCTGATATTATTCCATCTTTAACACTTATTACAGGTAATCATGATTCGGAACCTGTAGAAGACAGAATAGAAGCAACACAGGATAGCACGCTGATATCTAAAGCAAAAGAGATAACAACGCAGAGAATGGCATTGATGGATGAGAGCAGTCTTGGATCAATGGGGGCATGGCTTGTTTCAGGTTATGATAATGGTGTTGCTTCAACATTTGGAGCTGGAAGAGAGGCTGCAAATACAGCTGTTAATATAGTCAATCTGAATAAAGCTCTTGCAAACAGTAAGTTTTATTACATGTTTGACAGATGTCTTGAACTTGGCAATGATACTGTGCTTGTGAGGAAATCACTTCTTAAACAATATGGAGATACTATAGATAATCTTGATATGGCTGCAACTGCTAACGGATATTCTATGGTTGAAGATAATGGAACATATAGATTGTATCATATTGATGTAAGTGGAAACTGGGGAACAGTATGTAATTATGAGGCAATTGCTATAGGTACAGGTGCGGATAATATTACGATGCAGTTTCCGGTGGCGAAGGAAGGGAAATCCAATAATCTTAATGATTACACATATAAAGAGCTTGCAGAGTATAAAGAAATATTTCTGGATGGATTCACATACGATGATAAGGAGGAAGCAGAGAATCTGCTTATCAGGCTTAGCCAGTCGGGAATAAGGGTTATTATATATGCCGATGGAATTCCTCAGAATAATGATACGCATACACAGACATTTCTTGGGGTTACATGCAGTTCAATCACATTTAATAATGGATATCCAGATATGGATACAAGAATAGGAAAGATATATCCGGACATGTTTCCGCAGGGACATACAACATGGAATACAGTGTATCTTGATGGACTGGATAGGACATGGGGAACATTCTACGATAACGGACTTAAGCTTGCTTTTTATGGAACTGTTAAGAATGACAATATAGTTGTAACAGGACTTAATCTCACATATTTCTATAGCCTCACAGGAGATCAGGCAATAGGAAATCTTCTGGATAATATGACTGGACTTACATCTGAGAAACTGCCATTAAGAAAGATTGTACCATTAAAGATAGAATATGCTGGTAACAGTATAAAGATTATATCTAATAGTGATAATGTTAATACAACACTGTCTTATCACGATATATTTAATTCTGAATCAGAGATAAATGGGGAGAATAATCTGTTGTATGTTAACAAAGGTACAACTGTTATTAACATGAAAGTGCCATATTTATGGCAGGGTATTGTGATAAGTGTATTAGGAATAGTTTTAAATATTATATGGATTATAATTAAAAGACGCAGACTCAGCCGGTTATAACAGGCTGGGTCTGCGTCTTTTCTATCTGATAAACAGATATGCTGTGTAACATATATATAAGGCGATACATCCGGCTCCTTCTAACCGGTTCATGTTCTTTCTAGTAAATGCAAATATAAATAATATAATGCTGCTTATCAGGAGTATTATACAGTCTATCATAGATTCGGTAAGTACATTGAGAGGGTGTATTGTTGCTGACATACCCAGTATGAATAATATGTTAAAAATATTAGAACCAATAGCATTGCCTAATGCCAGACCACTGTCGCCTTTTCTTGTAGCCACAATTGATGTTACAAGTTCTGGTAAAGATGTGCCAATTGCAACAATTGTAAGACCGATGAAATTCTGGCTTACTCCGAAGTTGGATGCAATAATACAGGCGTTATCAACTACCAGATTACCGCCAAATATAACAGCGGCAAGCCCGCCGGCTATGAAAAAGAGACTTTTAGGAAGAGGCATTACTTTGCAGTCTTCTCCGGATGATCTGTTTTTCAGTGCAGATATTATCATACATGTGATGTATCCGGTCATTCCGGCAAGGAGAATTATTCCTTCAAGTCTGCTGAGTTTTCCGTCAATAAACATAAAACACAGGATAGCGGTAACAATGATGTTAAAAGGCATATCGCGCTTTAGTATATCAAGATTGGTTTTAAAACCAGCCATAAAGGCACAGATTCCAACAACAACGAGACCATTAAATATGTTGGAACCGACAATGTTGCTTATGGCAATATCGTTGTTGCCGGATATTGCAGCGTTGATGCTTACAGAAGCTTCAGGTGCACTTGTTCCCATAGCAACAATTGTAAGACCTATAATAACACTTGGTACTTTGAGGATTTTGGCAAGGGAAGAACTTCCCTCCACGAAGAAGTCTGCTCCTTTTACTAAGAGAGCAAAGCCGATGAGTAGTAATAAATATTCCATAAATGCTCCTTTCCGCGATAAAGGAATGGAATATAAAAAGAGACCTTTATCGCATCAAAAATGAATTGATAAAAGTCTCGTTAATTATAATAATAACCGGCCATATGGCGTGATGACGACTATTATTGCATCTGGGAAGATGCTAACTACTCCCTCTTATTAGTAATATAGTAATATATATGCAAAAGTGTGTCAATTATTTACTGATATTATTTTTCTGGCAGAGAGAAATAAAATATTCATGAATTCTTGTATCATCTGATAATTCAGGATGGAATGCAAGGCCAATCTGATTATTGTATTGAACAGCAACAATTCTGTCATCAACTGTCGCAAGTACATCAACGTGATCTTTGACAGAAGAAACGAAAGGTGCACGGATGAAAGTCATGGGAAATTCACCGAAACCTTTTAGTGGGGCAGTTCTTATGAAACTGCCAAGCTGTCTGCCATATGCGTTTCTCCTGACTGTAACAGGAAGAGTACCAATATGTACATTATCATCATTATCAATATGTTCTGCTAAAAGAATCAGACCTGCACAGGTCGCAAGGGTTGGGAGTCCCTCAGCAATTAAAGCTTTGATAGTATCAAGCATATCAAGCTTTCTTAAAAGCTGCCCCTGGACAGTACTTTCTCCACCAGGAAGAATGAGTCCGTCAATACCATTAAGATCGTCTTTCTGACGTATTTCAACTGTGTCATGTCCGATTTTTTCAATTATGTGTTTGTGCTCAATAAATGCACCCTGTACGGCGAGAACACCTATCTTCATACAATTCCTCTTTTCTGGACAGATAGCATTATTATTACTATCTTCCTCTTTCTTCCATGATTATCTGGATTTCGCTAGGATTAATACCAACCATAGCTTCGCCTAAATCTTCTGATAACTTTGCAATAAGTGCAGCGTCTGTGTAATTAGTAACAGCCTGAACTATGGCAGATGCTCTCTTGGCAGGATTTCCAGACTTGAATATTCCGGAACCTACGAATACACCCTCAGCACCTAACTGCATCATAAGTGCAGCATCAGCAGGAGTAGCAACACCGCCGGCAGCAAAGTTTACTACAGGAAGCTTTCCATTATCATGTACATAGAGGACAAGGTCATATGGAACCTGTAACAGTTTAGCTTCTTCAAAAAGCTCATCCTTCTGCATAGATGTTATTTTTCTGATTTCTGAATTCATCTTTCTCATGTGGCGTACAGCCTGAACAACATCTCCAGTACCAGGCTCGCCCTTTGTTCTTATCATAGAAGCACCCTCGTTGATTCTTCTTAAAGCCTCGCCTAAATCTCTTGCGCCACATACGAAAGGTACTTTGAACTGTGTCTTATCAATATGGTATATATCATCAGCAGGAGATAATACTTCAGATTCATCAATATAGTCGATTTCAATTGCCTGTAAGATCTGTGCTTCAACAAAGTGACCTATACGGCATTTGGCCATAACAGGTATACTTACTGCATCCTGAATACCTTTTATCATTTTAGGGTCACTCATACGTGATACACCGCCAGCTGCTCTTATATCAGCTGGGATTCTTTCAAGGGCCATAACGGCACATGCGCCAGCTGCCTCTGCAATCTTAGCCTGTTCAGGAGTGGTGACATCCATGATTACTCCACCCTTTAACATCTGTGCCAAACCCTTATTTAACTCATACTGTGAATTATTAGTTGTCATAACTGACCTCCTTGATTACATATTTGTAATTGATTTTTACATATAATATTGCATAACTGACTATAACAAAATAGTCAATTTGATAGAAATATTACATGCCAGAATAAGGCCAGATGAGATTGTATAATTATTCAAGCACAAGTAAAAGTGCCATCTTGAATCTTTCATTAGCTGTTACACTATGAAGACCATTCTTTTCAAAATGGAAACATTCTCCAGCGCTTATTTCGTAGTCTTTACCTTCATAACCAATAGTAGCTTTTCCGTCAAGTGCGAAAACTATAGCATTACCAGGTGCACGATGAGGAGTGAGGCCAGTACCCTTATCAAATGCCATAAGAACGTACTTCATTGTAGGATTACTTACCACATCCATATTGGCAATGCTGCCTTCCTCATAAGATATAAGATCTTTAAGTGCAAATACTTCGTTAGCTTTTATGTTTTTGTTCATAATGTTCTCCTTACTTAAAATTAATTCTGTGTATACAAGACCCGTGTCGGTCTGCATTCCGCATAGTGTCTTTTCTGGAACAATAACAGCCGTGTCAGGAAGAAGAGTAACAGTATCAGGCTTTGTTCCAAGAAGAAATTCTCCAGATCCGGCAGTACCAATATACATAGTCATCCGGTCATAGCTTTCCTGACTTATAGAAGTATCTTTTCCCATAGAAAAGAATGTTACTT
Source organism: uncultured Eubacterium sp. (assembly GCA_945910225.1). Classification (GTDB taxonomy): domain Bacteria; phylum Bacillota; class Clostridia; order Lachnospirales; family Lachnospiraceae; genus Lachnospira. The sequence goes on from CAMDYG010000010.1 coordinate 30,511, forward strand.
TGTTGACTGATCCAAGCATGGAATCTCTGGAAATTGTCATACCATCTCTTATCGGACGCATGTTTTCAATAGTAAATACATGATTCATATAGCTTTCTATGTTTCCTTTCATTAGTATTATTGTCCTTTTTCTTAATATATATTAAAATATAATAAATGGGAAGTACGCACATTTAAGTTATATACTTACCTAAAGTAAAGTGTAAGGAGAAAAAGATGGCAGATAATACATTTGAAAACAGATTATGTTGTCACACAGGGGAAAATATATTTGATACAGATTTCGGGTATACCTTATCACTTATTAATGGAAAATATAAGCTGATAATTATATACTGGCTGGCTCACCATAAAGATATCATGCGGTATAATGAGTTGAAACGATGCCTTGGAAATATATCACATAAGACTCTGAGCAGTACATTAAAGGAGATGGAGGCAGATGGATTGATTATAAGGAATGAGTATCCGCAGATTCCACCCAAAGTTGAATATAGTTTGTCGCCCAAAGGAAAGTCCCTTATACCTATACTCGTATCTATGTGTGAATGGGGAAGAGAACATAAAGAATAAATAATTGGCGGAAAGAGTTGCATATGCTGGAAAAGAGGATAACAAACATGAGTAATAAGTATAAGAATAGTCACATGACTGACCATGTGTCATATTATTTTAAGTCAGAGTGGCATATACTTCTGATAATAACTATTTCGGGTCTTATATATAATATTGGTCTGCTTGCAGGACCCTGGTTTGAAGGAAGAATGACTGGCTGTCTTGTTGATATTCTTGGTGGCAATGCAGTATTTACTGATATGCTTACTCTTGTTATATGTTATGTTGTATCTATTGCAGTTGTACAGATATCAAGATATATAAAACGTTTCTATGTCAGAAGGTTTTCTAATAATGTTAACAGAAACATGAAAGAGGTACTGTATAACAGCCTTGTGCATAAGACAAGGTTACAACTTCATGAAGAAGGTGCGGGAGATATTCTTACGAAAGCCATTCTTGATGTTGATGACTGCGCAGAAGGAATGAGAAAGTTTACAACAGAGATATTTGATACAGGAGTGGCATTAACGGCTTATGCAGGGATGCTTTTATTCTATGACTGGAGACTGGCACTTATAAGCATGATATTTCCGCCAGTTTCATACATTCTTGCTGAAAAAATGAAGGTTGTTGTACAGAAGACTGGTGCAGAATATAAAGTGCAGTCTGGAAAACTTAGTGCAGCAACGCTTGACAGAGCAGGTAATGCTGTAACTTATCGTGTATATGGCTGTGAGCAGGAAAGAAAGCAGGCGTATGAGGATAATTTATCAGCATATGAACGTTCGGCGGTCAGGGCAAATATATGGGGAACAGCATTTCCACCTATATATTGTGTAATATCACTTGCCGGAGTTATATTTATTCTATATTTCGGAAGCAGAAATGTATTGGGGATGGGTTGGAAAAGCTGGAATATAGCTGCACTGACTACATTCGTATCATGCTTTGCCAAATTGTCAGAAAAATCATCACATGCTGCAAAGCTGTTTAATGCAGTACATAAAGCCCAGGTGTCATGGAAGAGAATAAAACCTCTTATGAAGTATGAAGAGTATAAAGAAGCGGATAAAAAAGTAAAATGCGATAATCTTGATATAAATGGTTTAACATTTGCTTATCCGGGAAGCAGCAATATATTTGAAAATGTTACGCTTAATGCGAAAAAAGGAGACATTATTGGTGTTACTGGAGCTGTTGCCAGTGGTAAATCTACATTTGGAAAGGTGTTTTTATGCGAATATCCATATAATGGAAGTATAAAGATAAATGGAGATGAACTTGATAAGTTAGATGATACCAGAAAAGCAGGACTTGTTGCATATCTTGGACATGATCCGGAATTGTTTAATGATACAGTTAAGAATAATATTCTCATGGGAGAAAATGCTGATATAACCCCTCTTCTAAATGCTGTATGCTTTGAGGATGAAGTGAATGATATGGAAAATGGACAGGATACAATGATTGGAAATACGGGAGTCAGATTATCAGGAGGGCAGGCCAAGAGGCTGGCTCTTGCAAGGACTCTTTGCCATAAGAAACCATTAATCATATTAGACGATCCATTTTCAGCACTTGATAAACAGACAGAGGAAGATGTATTTAATAACATGAAAAAATATACTTCAGACAGTATAGTGATTCTTATATCACACAGATTATATCTGTTCCCACAGATGGCGAAAGTGGTATGGATTGATAATGGGAAGGCTGAGGCTGGAACCCATGAAGAGATTATGAAGAAGTGTCCGAAGTATGCAGCTCTTTATAATGAACAGAAGGGAGGAGAGACTGATGCAAGGTAAAAGTGTTGGCAGAATTATATTAAATACAATAAAAAAGAAATGGCTGCTGACAGCAGGTATTGCGATTACTGTTGTTGGAGCAATTGTATCAGCACTTATCCCGCCACTTGTTCTGGCTAAGATTATTGATACAATAACACAGGGAAGAATACCGGAAATATACATAATTATAATGTATTTTGGGTTTCTGCTTATAACGGGGCTTATGGAGAGTGCAAGGGAAACATTTCTGACAGTTTTTGGACAGAAGATAACACATGATTTAAGAAGTGGTCTGATGGATAAATATATAAGTCTTACGACAGGCGGACTGACAAGTCAGGAACCGGGAACAGTAGTCTCAAGATTTGTAGGTGATGTTGATACTGTTGAGAATCTTTTTACTTCTGGAATTATAAGCATGTTTGCGGATGCATGTAAGATAATAAGTATTCTTGTTGTTATATGGTTTAAAACGAAAGGACTTGCATTAGTCTTACTTGTCCTTCTGCCATTTCTGTTTCTGTTTACAAGGATTGTCCAGAAAAATATGCTGGCTGCACAGATTGATAACAGAAGGGCAGTTGGAAGAGCTTCTGGACATGTGCCGGAAACATTGCACAATATAAGGACAATACATACACTTGGAAAAGAAAAATATATGGCAGAAAGATATGATGAATATATAAATGAAAGTTATGCGGCGGTTGAGAAAACTAATTTCTATGATGCAATATATTCGCCAGTAATACTTATACTTAATGCCGTGGTTGTTGCTGTTGTGATGTTGTTATCAGCATCTGGCAATTCTGTTGTGCTGACACTTTTTGGAATGACGGCAGGAACAGCAGTTGCAGTAATTAATTATATTTCACAGATATTTTCGCCAGTAGAAAGCCTGGGAATGGAAATACAGACAATACAGTCTGCAATAGCAGGTGTGCACAGAATAAATGAATTTTTTGAACAGGAAGAAAATTCCAATACACAGAATAACATTTCAGTCAGTAATAGTGAAAATGCTGTGGATTTTTCAAATGTAACATTTGGATATGATGAAAATAAAGTACTTAATGACATCAGCTTTTCAATCAAAAAGGGAGAACAGGTTACTTTTCAGGGAAGAACGGGGGCAGGAAAGAGCACAATATTCAGATTGCTGCTTGGCTTATACAAGCCTGATAAAGGAAAAGTACTTATTGATGGAAGAGATGTTTCTGATATACCTGATTCGCAGAAACGAAAGATATATGGATATGTAGAACAGACATTTCATATTGTTCCGGGAACAATCCGTGAGCAGATAACATTATATGATCAAACTATAGATGATGATGCAGTTGTAAGTGCGGCAAAAACAGTCGGACTTCATGATGCAATAATGGAATTGGATAAAGGATATGATACTATATGTACTCCGGAGATATTTTCACAGGGACAGTGGCAGCTGCTTGCAATTGCCAGAGCGTGCGTGGGCAGACCAGAGGTACTTTTACTGGATGAAATAACAGCCAACCTTGATGTACAGACAGAAAGGGATGTAATGACAGCGCTTAATAAGGTCAGTGAAAACAGAACAGTTATTTCAATATCACATAGAGCAAGTGCAAGAATTGGAAGAATAATTGAAATTATTTAAATTAAGGTGGTTTATTTTTCATAAAAGAAGTATAATACCCATGCGATAATAATATGTTCAAAAGAGGAAGCTGGTATTAATAATGAAAAAGAAATGGGTAATAGGTCTGATAGCAGGTTCAGTTGCAATACTTGCAGTAATAATAGGAGTATTTGCATATCAGTACTGGTTGGAAGATAATATTGTATTTACAGATAGTGATAAAATAACAGTACAATATGGAGATAAATTTGATTTATCAGGCGTGAATATTATAAAAAAAGGATATCTGAACAATAAAAAGGATGATATTGATGTTAGTTATGACGGAAAGGTTGATGAGAAATCTTTAGGAAAATATGACGTTGAAGTTATTGTTCATAAGGGAAAGAAGAAGAAAGCAAAAAAATACGTTGTTGAGGTTGTAGATACAGTTGCACCTGTGATTGAACTGGATGGCGATAGTGAAGTTACAGTTGAAGTTGGTGATGAATACGATGAACCGGGATATACAGCAACAGATAATTGTGACGATGATGTAACTGATAAGGTCATAGTTGATGGAAAGGTTGATACATCAGTACTGGGAGATTATACAATATCATATTCGGTAAAGGATTCATCAGGTAATGAGGCAACTGCTGCACGTATAGTACATGTCACAGATACAACAAGTCCAGAAATCACATTTGATGGAGGAGATGTATATTATATAGCTAAGGGAACTGATTACAGTGAACCGGGATATACAGCAACTGATAATTATGATGGAGATATATCAGATAAAGTAGAGGTATCAGGTACAGTAGATACTAATACTTCTGGCAAATATACATTGACATATACTGTCAAAGATTCAGCAGGGAACCAGACAGAAGCGAGCAGAACAGTGCGGGTATATTCACCAATGTCAGTGGATACAGTTAATCCGGGAAGTAAGGTTGTATATCTTACATTTGATGATGGACCGGGACCATATACAGCACAGTTACTTGATATTCTTGACAAATATAATGTTAAAGCAACATTTTTTGTAACTAATACTCATCCTGATTATCAGAACCTTATAGCACAGGAAGCACAGAGAGGCCATACTATTGCTATTCATTCTGCATCACATGATTATGCGAGAATATATCAGAATGTTGATGCATATTTTAAGGATTTTGATGAAATGAATAATATTATAATTGCACAGACTGGTAAAAGTGCTGATATTGTAAGATTTCCGGGAGGTTCATCTAATACTATCAGTGCGAGATACTGCAGTGGTATTATGAGCCAGCTTGTGTATGAGGTAGAAGACAGAGGCTTCCAGTATTGTGACTGGAATGTGTCAAGTGGAGATGCAGGAGGAACAACAAGTACAGGAGAAGTTTTCTGCAATGTGACAGAGGGAATAAGCAGAAATAATATATCAATAGTACTGCAGCATGATATTAAAGATTTTAGTGTTAATGCTGTTGAACAGATAATTCAATGGGGATTATCAGAAGGATATACATTTCTTCCAATAACTGCGCAGACTCCTATGTCACATCACGGAGTCAACAACTAAATACAAATATAAAGATATATAAGATTGTCTTAGTCTGCGTAATAAGAATGAGATTTATATAGATTTAAGCAGAATCTTGTGTTATAATGACAGTATATTTTAGAGCGTGGATGATATATAAGGAGATAATCTTATGAAAGGGTGTTATCTAGGAATGACGGGACATGACGCATTCAATGACAGAATAAGAGAGATTGTCAGTGCGGGAGAACATAAAGTGGTTCTTATGGCCCTTGATATTAGTAATTTTAAATATATTAATGATTTCTATGGAATGGATGAAGGCGACAAGGTAATGAAGGATATCGCAGATTATTATTTTGTCAATGAGCCATTATGCCTTGCATCACATGGAATAGGTTTTGATCAGTTCAGAGCTGCTTATTGCGTTGATGGCATGACAAAGGAAGAGGTTGTTGATTATATTACTAAGAAAAATACTGAATTTGAAGCTTTGCTGTCAAGCAGGTATCCTCTGGTTTATCAGCATGTATATGTTGGATTATATTTTTATGATGATGCGTCACTTGATGTAAGAATGGCAGTAGACAGAGCTAATCTTGCCAAAAAATCCACCAAGGGAAGATTCGACATACCATGTTGTGTATATTCACAGGATAATTGCAATGAATATCTGGAACATATGGATATGTCCAATGAATTTGTCAAAGCATGTAAGGAAGACAGAATAGAGGTGTATTATCAGCCTAAGATTTCTGTTTCAGAGAAAAAGGCGGTAGGAGCAGAGGCTCTGGTAAGAATGAAATCCAATGATGGAACTGTTATTTCTCCTGCAAAGTTCATCCCTGTTCTTGAAGATACAGGGATGATAGGAAAGCTTGATGATATTATGCTTGAGAAGGTATTCAGGTTTCAGAGAATGTTAATGGATAAAGGTTTTGCTCCAATTCCGGTATCAGTTAATATATCGCGGCAGAGGTTTACAAGTTCTGATTTGTTAAAATATGTCCTTAACCTGCAGGAAAAGTACAATGTAGGTTCGGAGTATGTAGAACTTGAAATACTTGAAACTACATTTATTGATGCTCTTGATGCAATGGTTGATGTAATTAATGCCTTAAGACAGAGAGGGTTCAGAATTAATGTGGATGATTTTGGCTCGGGATATTCTTCACTTAACCAGATAGCAAGTATTCCGGCTGATATAATCAAATTCGACAGAGTGTTTGCAAGCAGATCGTTAAAGAGCGATAAGGGACGTACAGTTATTAAATCATTGATAGAAATGCTTAAGAGTGTTGATTATGACCTTGTGTTTGAGGGCGTTGAAACTAAGGAAGATCTGGATCTTGTTGTAGGATATGGGTGCGATGTTATTCAGGGATTTTATTTCGAGAAACCAATTCCTGAACAGGAATTTATATCAAAATATGTTGCAGCAGGGAATTTTAAAGTATGAATAATATAGAGATTAAAGACAACGAGCTGGGAGAATATATTGTCAATGATTTCAAAAGTGGCATTGAGCATGGTATTCTAGTAGCTAATCTTGTCTATACTCTTGCTATAAGGCTCGGACTTGGTAAAGAAGATGCATATGAACTCAGAGTGGCTGGAATGGTGCATGATATTGGAAAACTTAAATTATCAGAATACCTTTATGGAAGAAATTCTATGGAATTATCGGTTGAAGAAATGAAATATATGAGAATGCACTCTAAAATCAGCTTTGATGTATTGAAAAATTATGATTATTCGGATAATATAATGAAAGTTGTTCTCTGGCACCATGAGTGTTACGATGGAAGCGGATATCCAGATAACCTTAAAGGAGGGGACATTCCGTTAGGAGCACGTATACTTAAGGTGGTGGATGAATTTGCTGCGCTGATATCTGACAGACCGTATAGAAAGGCTTTTGATATTGATACGGCAGTTGATATTCTTATTGAAGAAATCAAGAATCTTGATATGAGAGTATTTATTGAGTTTCAGCGGATGATTCACGAGGAAGAAACGCTTGAATTGATTAGGAACAGCAAGATTGAACTTGATGATCTTAGTCTTGAAGATATTCTATCCTTCGCAGATTAGTAAGTAATTACAGGAAAGAGGTAAAGTAAGATGGCAGAGTCAATGGTTGGCTTAAAGAGATCACACAGATGTACAGAGGTTTCATCGGCTGATATTGGTAAGAAAGTTACTGTTATGGGATGGGTTGCTAAGAGAAGAAATCTTGGCTCACTCATATTTGTTGATTTAAGAGATAGAAGTGGAATACTTCAGATACTTTTTGATGAGAATATAATTGGCAAGGAAGGATTTGACAAGGCGTATACACTTCGTAATGAATTCGTTATTGCTGTTGAAGGCGAAGTTATTAAGAGAAGCGGAGCTGTTAATGAGAATTTAAAGACAGGTGATATTGAGATTGCTGCTAAGACTTTAAGAATTCTTTCAGAGTCGGAGACACCTCCATTCCCAATTGAGGAGAATATCCAGACTAAGGAAGATATCAGACTTAAGTACAGATGTCTTGATCTTAGAAGACCTGATATCCAGTCTAATATTATTATGAGAAGTAAGGTTGCAACTCTTACGAGAGCATTCCTTGCAAAGGAAGGCTTCTTAGAAATCGAAACACCTATGCTTACTAAGTCTACACCAGAAGGAGCCAGAGATTACCTAGTACCAAGCCGTATTCATCCGGGTAAGTTCTACGCACTTCCACAGTCACCACAGCTTTTTAAGCAGATGCTTATGTGTTCTGGTTATGACAGATATATGCAGATTGCAAGATGCTTCAGGGATGAGGATTTAAGAGCGGACAGACAGCCTGAATTTACACAGATTGATATGGAGTTATCATTTGTTGATGTTGATGATGTAATTGATGTTAATGAAAGACTTCTGGCTTATCTTTTCAAGGAAGTTCTTGATGTGGATGTACAGCTTCCAATCCAGAGAATGACATGGCAGGAAGCTATGGACAGATTCGGTTCTGATAAACCTGATTTAAGATTTGGCATGGAATTACAGAATGTATCAGATATTGTTAAGGATTGTGGTTTCGGAGTATTTACAGGAGCACTTGAGAATGGCGGTTCTGTAAGAGGTATCAATGCAAAGGGACAGGGAAGCATGCCTCGTAAGAAGATTGATGCACTTGCTGATTTTGCTAAGGGATATGGTGCTAAGGGGCTTGCTTACATTGCAATTCAGGAAGATGGTTCATATAAATCATCATTTGCAAAGTTCATGACAGAAGAGCAGATGAATAACCTTGTTAAGGCTATGGATGGGGAAGCTGGAGATCTTCTTTTATTCGCTGCTGACAGAAACAAGATTGTATGGAATGTACTGGGAGCATTAAGAGTGGAACTTGCAGGACAGATGGGACTTCTTGATAAGTCAGATTACAAGTTCTTATGGGTAACAGAGTTCCCACAGTTTGAATGGTCAGATGAAGAAGAAAGATTCGTTGCAATGCATCATCCATTCACAATGCCTATGGATGAGGATCTTGATATGCTTGAGACTAATCCTGGTGCAGTACGTGCCAAGGCTTATGATATTGTTCTTAACGGAACAGAAATCGGCGGTGGTTCAGTAAGAATCCATCAGGCTGATGTACAGCAGAGAATGTTCAAGGCGCTTGGTCTTACAGATGAAGTTGCTAATGAGAAGTTTGGATTCCTTCTTGATGCATTTAAATATGGTGTTCCACCACACGCAGGACTTGCATATGGTCTTGACAGACTTGTAATGCTTATGGCTAAGAGAGATTCAATCAGAGATGTAATAGCTTTCCCTAAGGTTAAGGATGCAACATGTCTTCTTACTAATGCACCTGATGTTGTAGATGCAAAGCAGTTAGAAGAACTTTCAATTGCTATAGATAAGACAGAAGAATAATAAAATTAAAAGGTCTGCTACACTAAGAAAATAGTGTGACAGACCTTTTGCTTATTTTACAGTTATCTGCTCAACAGATGTATCAGGTGCAGATGTATTTACACGATAGAGAATCCCCTGATTCTCGAAGTACTGGAAAAATGTGTACTTTGACGTGCAGTGAATATTGGTAATATTACCAATAGCAATAGGCTCTATCTGAGTTCCGTCAATGTTCATCCTGTATAAACCTGTCACAGAAGCATCTCCCTCCAGCTGGAAAAATATTTTATTACCATATACGTTATAATTAATGACTTTGGCACCATCCTTGCTGTATAAAAGCTCGAGTGTTTTATTAGATGGATTATATCTTACCAGTGAATAATTCTTACTAAGATCTATATAATATGCATAACCATTTTCAACATCTGCAAGATAAGAGTTGCAGTCATAATACACCGAGGTATTACCAGATTTAGTATCATAGCTTAGAATGTTATGCTTTCCATTAGGATCTGAAAAATATATTGTTCCATTCTGTACACAGGCTGGGGAATACGGAGTATCAGATACTTTTTCGTCCTTTTTGCCTGCAATGTCAATTTTATGAAAAGCAAGAGGAACAGTGTCGCTGTAATGCTGGTAGAATAAATAGTTGCCGGAAAGAGCGACTGTTCCGGATATATTATTATAAAGAACTTTTTGAGATTCGCCATTAAGGTCACAGCGATATACTCCGAATAATTGTCCACGAAAGATTGTTCCGATAGTTGACTGCTTGAAATTGTTCTTTACATAATAGATATAGTTACCACAGACATTAAGTGATGCAACGCTGTCGTCGTTCAGCTTTCTTGCATTAGTACAGTCTGAGTTCATTACATATAATTTATTATCATCATATGGATTGGCAAAATATATCTTATCGTTATATTCACAGAATAATCCGCCATTATTAAGATTGCCGGCGGTATTTCCAACAGCGTTGTCATTATTGTATGTTATTTTGTTGCGTTTGTATGAAAAAAAGGCAAAAACAGCTGTCAGTATTACCAGAACAGATGTGATTGCGATAGTAATAGCTTTTTTCATAATATGGCCTGCCTTTCCTGCCATCTGGCGTATGAATTTTCTTAAGTATAACATAAAGTACATTTATTGCATATCATTAAAAATGTGATACAATAAGAACAATACATCGCTTTAAAGAGGAGAAGTACATGTTAGATCTTAATGAAATACGAAATAATATTGATAAAATAGACAGTCAGCTTGTAGAACTGTTTGAAGAGAGAATGAAACTGACAACTGAGGTTGCAGAATATAAGATTGAGACAGGAAAGAAGGTTCTTGATCCGGCAAGAGAAAAAGCAAAGCTTGAGGCGGTCAAGAAACTTGTAAAGAATCCGGATAATGTTCATGCTATAGATGATTTGTTTGCACAGATTATGGCTAATTCAAGGAAGAACCAGTACATGCTCCTTGAAAAAATGGGGCAGACGTTAAGGGAACCATATGAAGCAATAGATGAAATTAATAAAAAAGACTGCAAGGTTGTTTATCAGGGAGTTCCAGGGGCATATTCATATGCTGCAATGATTAATTTCTTTGGCAGGGATGTTGATAATTTCAATGTGCCGACATGGAGAGAGTGCATGGAGGCAGTAAAACAGGGGGATGCTGATTATGCAGTTCTTCCTATAGAGAATTCTAATGCCGGAATAGTTGCTGATGTGTATGATCTGTTACAGGAATATGATAATTATATAATTGCTGAAACATATGTTAAGATTGAGCATATGCTGCTTGGCCTTCCGGGAACAGATCTTGATAATGTGACTGCTGTATATTCACATCCGCAGGGACTTATGCAGTGCGACAGATTTCTTGACAGCCATAAGGACTGGCAGAGAATAAGCCAGGCTAATACAGCACTTGCTGCCAAAATAATTTTTCAGGAACATAATAAGACTCATGTTGCTATTGCAAGCAAGGAGGCGGCTGAGCTTTATGGTCTGGATATTTTAAAGACGGGAATTACAGATCAGGAAGGTAATACAACAAGATTTGTCATCGTTACTAATACGAGGAAGTTTGTTAAGAATGCGCAGAAGATGAGTATTGTTTTTGAGACTGCTAATGAAGCTGGTACTCTTTACAATCTGTTAAGCCACATTATATATAATGGGCTTAACATGAATAAAATTGAATCAAGGCCTATAGAAGGCAATGTGGAGGGTAAAAGATGGAATTTCAGGTTCTTTGTTGATTTTACAGGAAATATTGATGATCCACGGGTTATGAATGCTTTGCGTGGAATTGAAGAAGAGGCAGAATCAATTAAGTTGCTCGGAAATTACTAGTATGATAGAATTACAAATATACTATCAGCAAATACATATATGGATAAGTGAGGGATTTTAAAGTGAATTTAGAAGAAGCAAAGCTTAAGCTTTCAAAGTACGGACAGGAACAGATATTAAAGTATTATGATGAATTGTCAGAGGCAGAGAAGACAGCACTCCTTGAACAGATAGACAGGACTGATATGGAAGTGTTGTCTGCTATAGAGCATAAGTCTGAGCTGGTAAAGAAGGGGATAATCACACCACTTGATGCCATGGAACTTGATGAAATAGGAGCTGATTATGATACATTTAAGAATACAGGTGTAGAGGCAATTAAAGCTGGAAAGGTTGGAGCAATTCTTCTTGCAGGTGGAATGGGAACAAGACTTGGCTCTGATAATCCTAAGGGTATGTATAACGTAGGTGTTAATAAGGAACTTTATATATTCGAATGTCTTATTAACAATCTTATGGATGTTGTTAAAGAAACAGGGACATATATACATTTATTCGTTATGACAAGCGAGAAGAATAACGATGCAACAGTGGGATTTTTCAATGAAAAGAATTTCTTTGGATACAAGAGTGAATATGTACATTTCTTCAAGCAGGAGATGGCTGCAGCTACTGATTATGATGGTAGAATATATCTTGAGGAAAAGGGTAGAATGGCTACATCACCTAATGGTAATGGAGGCTGGTATATCTCTTTGAAGAAGGCTGGATTAACAGAGGTTCTTGAAAATAATGGAATTGAGTGGCTGAATGTATTCGCAGTTGATAATGTGCTTCAGAGAATTGCAGATCCTGTATTTATCGGAGCTACAATTGAAAAGCACTGTGCAGTTGGTTCTAAGGTTGTAAGAAAGGCTGCTCCTGATGAGAAGGTTGGAGTTATGTGTCTTGAGGATGGAAGACCTTCAATTGTTGAATACTATGAACTTACACAGGAAATGATGGATGCTAAGAATGCAAAGGGAGATCCTGCATATAATTTCGGAGTAATACTTAATTATCTGTTTAAGGTTTCTGATCTGGAGAAAATTGTTGGAAAGAATCTTCCATTACATATCGTTGAGAAGAAGATTCCTTACATAGATGAGAATGGCAATCTTGTTAAACCAGACAAGCCTAATGGATATAAGTTCGAGGGACTTGTACTTGATATGATTCATGAACTTGATAGCTGTCTGCCATTTGAAGTTGTAAGAGAGAAAGAATTTGCACCTATCAAGAATGCAACAGGAGTTGATTCAGTTGAGTCAGCAAGAGAACTTCTTAAGAAGAATGGTGTTGCAATTTAGTATATTTTGGTGTATGTTAATAATAGGTGCTGTGCAACTGGCGGAAGATGCCTGATGGGCATTGTGGGATAACCCACAGGGAGTACAGTTTATATTAAGAAAAAGCCGACCGCCTGGGCAACGCAAAGTAAAAAGCTGCGTTCCCAGGTGGTCTTTTTGCGCGAGTGGAGATGAGAATAGAAGTGAAAATTCACAATCATGCTTGCATGGATTGAGGATTTTTCACGGATATTCTCATCGCTACTCGCGCAAAAGAACTATGAATAACGAATGCAGTCAACACATTTAACAGGAGGTCATTTATGACAATTAAGAATCTTTCAGAAGAATTATCAGGCTGTGCATATCCAGGAAGAGGTATTGTTGCCGGTATGTCAGAAGATGGTAAGAAAGCTGTATCAGCTTATTTTATTATGGGAAGAAGTGAGAGCAGCCGTAACCGTGTATTTGTACAGGATGGAGAGGGTATCAGAACAGAAGCATTTGATCCATCAACACTTTTAGTTGCACCAGAACTTATTATATATGCACCTGTCAGAGTGCTTGGCAATAACACTATTGTTACTAATGGGGATCAGACTGACACAGTTTATGATGGCCTTTCAGAAGGAAAAACATTTGAGGAGTCTTTAAGAGAAAGAAAATACGAGCATGATGCGCCTAATTATACTCCAAGAATCTCAAGTGTCCTTCATATAGAGAACAAGGAATATGCATATGCAATGTCTATATTAAAGAGTCATAATGGTAATCCTGATATCTGCGAGAGACATACATATACTTATGATGCTGCAGTTGCAGGAGAAGGACATTATATCCATACATATATGGGAGATGGAAGTCCACTTCCAAGCTATGAGGGAGAACCTACATGGGTTAAGATATCTGGTGACATTGAAGAATTCACTCAGATGATCTGGAATAATCTTAATGCAGATAATAAGGTTTCACTTTTTGTAAGATATATTGATATTGCTACAGGTGAATATGAAACAAGAATAATCAACAAGAATGTAAAGTAATTTAAAATAAAATTAAATTATAAGGAGAAAGAAATATGAACGAATTTCAGTTAAAATACGGATGCAATCCTAATCAGAAACCTTCAAGAATATTTATGGCAGACGGAAGCGACCTTCCAGTAGAGATTCTTAACGGAAGACCAGGATATATTAATTTCCTTGATGCATTTAACGGATATCAGCTTGTTAAGGAGTTAAAGAAGGCTACAGGACTTCCAGCAGCTACATCATTCAAACATGTATCTCCAGCAGGTGCTGCAGTAGGACTTCCTCTTACAGATGTTGAGAAGAAGATTTACTGGGTTGATGAGACAATCGGTGAATTGAGTCCAATTGCATGCGCATATGCAAGAGCAAGAGGCGCGGACAGGATGTCTTCTTTTGGCGATTTTATATCATTATCAGATGTGTGTGACGCTGCTACAGCAAAGCTTATCCAGCATGAGGTTTCAGATGGTATTGTTGCTCCAGGTTACGAGCCAGAGGCACTCGAGATATTAAAGTCTAAGAAAAAGGGAAATTATAATATTATTAAGATTGATCCTGAGTATAAGCCTGAGCCAATTGAGAGAAAACAGGTATTTGGCGTAACATTTGAACAGGGAAGAAATGAGTTTGTTATTGATAAGGAGCTTTTATCAAATGTTGTTACAGAGAACAAGGAAATTCCTGAATCAGCTAAGATTGATATGATTATTGCTCTTATTACACTTAAGTATACACAGTCTAATTCTGTATGCTATGTTAAGAATGGACAGGCAATCGGTATCGGTGCAGGACAGCAGTCAAGAATACATTGTACAAGACTTGCAGGTCAGAAGGCTGATAACTGGTATCTGCGTCAGAATCCAAAGGTTCTTAATCTTCCATTTAAGGAAGGCGTTGGACGTGCTGACAGAGATAATGCAATTGACCTTTATATCGGTGATGAGTATGAAGATATTCTCAATGACTGGGAGAGAGTATTCACAGAGAAACCGTCTGTATTCACAGTTGAAGAAAAGAAAGAATGGCTTGCCGGTAATAAAGATGTGACAATCGGCTCAGATGCATTCTTCCCATTTGGAGATAATATTGAGAGAGCATACAAATCAGGTGTTAAGTATGTTGCACAGCCAGGAGGATCTGTAAGAGATGAGCAGGTAATAGAGACAGCTAATAAACATGGAATGGCTATGTGCTTCACAGGAATGAGATTATTCCATCACTAATATCTGTCTGTACAGAATGAGTACATGAAAATGTCGACAATTACTTATATTCATTGACTTTGAACTCGTAATTTGTTAAAATCCATTCAATAAATTATGTGACAATTGAAAAAGAGGTGGTTTTCATGAAGATTCAGGATTTTGCAGATATGAAGCGTTTTGAATCGATTATGTCTGACTGGGCTAAAGCAACGGGACTAGCAACAGTCGCTGTTGGAGCTGATGGAAAGTACATTTCCGGATGTTACAACTTTACAGACTTTTGTATAAAGCTTACAAGAGGAAGCAAGGAAGGTTGCAGAAGATGTGAAAAGTGTGATGCTGAAGGACAGGGAGTTTATCATTGTCATGCCGGACTCGTGGATTTTGGTATACCGCTTAAGCTAAGTGATGGTACAGTGCTTGGCTCGGTAATTGGAGGTCAGGTTCTGCCTGAGAATCCGAATGAAGAAAAGTTTAGAAGTGTTGCCAGAGAACTGGGGATTAATGAGGATGAGTATATTGAGGCGTTAAGAAAGGTTACAGTCAGAACAGAGGATGAGATTAATGCAGCAGCTAATCTGTTAGGCGCAGTACTTAATAATTTTATTAATTCAGAATATAATTCTAAGTATAATGGTGAATTGATTTCTAAGCTCACAGGAGGCGTTAGGGACTGTGAAGAGTATGTAAGGGATATTAAAGAGATTACCAAACAGCTCGACGGAATACAGAGAAGGCAGAATATTCTGGCACTTAATGCGTCTATTGAAGCAGCAAGGGCTGGTGAGGCTGGACGAGGTTTTTCTGTAGTTGCACTTGAAGTAGGAAAGTTAGCCAAGAGCTGTACTGAACTTAACAACAGGATAACATCTACTGTAGAGAATATATCAGAGGTTATACATGATATGGCAGACATAGGCAATAAGTAATCCAAAGTATGCAGAGCGAATGTTAACCTAAGCGTGAAGCTTGGTTGACATTCGCTTTTTTCAGTTCTATAATCATAAGAAATATTTTTGAAAGAGGTATATAGTATGACAGCATTAGAACTGGCAGAAGAGATTATTAACGGAAGAAGAATTACAAGACAGGATGATTTATCTTTTTTTCTTAAATGTGATTTAGATGAGCTGTGTGAAGGTGCTGACAGAATAAGAAAGCATTTTGTTGGAGACAGGGTTGACTTGTGCTCTATAATTAATGGAAGAAGTGGTAAATGTCCAGAGGATTGTAAGTATTGTGCCCAGTCAGCACATAATCATACAGATTGTGAAGTGTATGATTTTCTTCCGGAAGAGGATATCGTCAATGCATGCAGACTGAATGAGAGGGAGGGCGTTGACCGTTTCTCAATAGTTACGGCAGGAAAATCTCTTACAGGAGAAGAATTTGATAAAGCAATACATGCTTATGAGACCATGAATAAGGAATGTGACATTGAATTATGTGCTTCTATGGGATTTCTTAATGCCAAGCAGCTTCACAGGCTTCATGAAGCAGGAGTTACAAGCTATCATCATAATATTGAAACTTCCAGAAGAAATTTTTCTAATATATGCACTACACATACTTATGATATGAAGATTGAGACTTTAAAGCTTGTAAAAGCAGAAGGTATGTGGGCATGTTCGGGTGGTATCATAGGAATGGGAGAAGATTGGGAAGACAGACTTGATATGGCAATAAGCCTTGCTGAGGTTGGAGTTGATTCAATCCCACTCAATGCACTTATGCCTATTAAGGGAACTCCTCTCGAGAACGAAAGAAGACTTACTGAGCCAGAGATATTAAGAACAATAGCATTTTTCAGATTCATTAACCCGGAAGCCGATATAAGACTTGGCGCTGGAAGAGCACTTCTTACAGGAGATGGAATAAAAGCTTTCCAGTCTGGTGCATCTGCTACAATTACTGGCAATATGCTGACTACTGTGGCATGTGCTACAATCAGAAGCGATAAAAACATGTTAAAGGACATTGGAAGAGAGACAAAATGAACAGATTAACAAGATATTTAAAAATAGGAATGAGTTTGTTACTTACAGCGACTTTTTTCTTAGGAATAACAACAGGATTAACAGGATGTGGAAACAATTCAAAACAAAAAGATTCTAAAAATATTGATACATTCAGAATAATGATTGCCCCATATCAAGATGCAGATACATTGCTCACGGGGCTTGAACCTCTTGGAGGTATGATTAAATCCGAACTTGAAGCGCAGGGATTTAGCATTGGCAATATTGATATTACAGTTGGAACTTCATATAGTGCGGTTGGAGAAGCATTAAGTGCGGGAACTGCAGACGCCGGATTTATCTCTGGAGGAACATATGTTACATATGATGATGATTGTGATGTTTTACTTACAGCATTAAGAAAAGCTGTTAATAAAGATTCTCTTGATGCAAGAGACTGGAATGATGGCACGGAAGAGAAGTTTACAGACAATCTTACAACGTATTATCGTTCAGTAATTCTTGCAGGTCCAAGTAAAAAAGGACAGGAACTTGCTGCTAAGATTAATGCAGGGCAGAAACTTACATGGGATGAACTTAATAGTGCTACATGGGCTGTCATGGGGGCTTCATCAGCTTCAGGGTATATATATCCAAGTCTGTGGCTGTACAATAATTATGGTAAGCAGATAAGTGACCTTAATAATGTTGTCCAGTCAGATTCTTATACAACATCCATGTCAAGGCTTGCATCAGGACAGGTTGATGTAATAGTAGGATTTGCCCATATCAGGGCTAAATATGCTGATAACTGGATCAGTAAATTTGGAGGAACGGACGATTGTTACAGGCAGACTAATGTTTTGGCAGTGACAGATCAGATAATGGATGATACAATATGTGTTAGTAAAAGTTCTTCTATAATGTCAGATGATTTTAAAGAGGCATTTGCTAATGCAATGATTAATATTGGTAATAGCGAGGAAGGACTTAAAACATTAAATGTATTAAGTCATATTGGTTATCAGAAAGCGCAAAGCTCTGATTATGATGCAGAGAGAGCAGCACAGAATATGCTTAAGAACAAATAACAGCTTTATAAGACAGCTTAGAAAGTAGGTATATATGCTGCAGGTTGCGAATGTAAGCAAGGTATATAAGAATAAATATAAGGCACTGGATGATGTCAGCTTTATTGTAGAGCAGGGAGAATTTGTGTCTGTAATTGGAAAGAGTGGTGCTGGAAAGACCACTCTTTTCAGGCTTTTAAATGGAATGATGCGTCCAAGTTCTGGTACAATTATTGTGGATGATGAGGATTTTGGAAGATTAAAGGGCAGAGGGAAAAGAAAAATACAACGCAGAATAGGAACTATATATCAGGATTTCTGCCTTGTTGATAATATGACATGTTTTGATAATGTTCTTAATGGTGCATTGCCACAAAGAAATGCGTTACAGGCACTTTTAGGGATATTTACCAGAGAACAGAAGAAAAAGGCCATGCAGCTTCTTGAAGAAGTTGGACTAAAAGAAAAAATACAATCGTATGCAAAAGATTTATCGGGAGGACAGAAACAGCGTGTTGCGATTGCAAGAGCGCTTATGCAGGAACCTGAGATGATTCTTGCAGATGAACCAGTTGCATCTCTTGATCCATATACAGCAAGACAGATTACAGAACTTCTTGTAAAACTGAAAGAAGAAAGAAATATAACAGTGATTATGAATAGTCATTCAGTTGAACTTGCTGTTAAACAATCTGATCGTGTTATAGGTATTGCAGATGGGAGAATTGTTATAGACAAGCCATCTGAACAGATATCAGATGATGATATTAAATATGTATATGGTGGTGCTTATGAACAGTGAATATAGAAGGAAATATATAAGAACAATTGTCTGGATGTCTGCACTGGCAATATTTATATGGTCTGTATATTTTACGGGTTTTGATATTAATGTACTTATGCAGAGAGGAAATCAGGCTGTTATATTTGTGAAGAGAATGATACCTCCGGATACATCATATGCACATAAAATTATCACACCACTGATAATGACAATAAAGATGTCAGTTGCAGGTACATTTATTGGCGCTATAGCAGGGCTGCTATGTGCTTTTTTTTATGCGGATAACATGATTGATTTAAAAATTGTGCGTTATCCGTTACATGTTATAGTACAGCTGGTGCGCACAGTTCCGGTACTGATAATTGCATTGATATGTACTTTTATATGGGGCATAGGTGCTGGTGCGGGCACAATTGCAATTGCTGTTTCAACATGGGCTGTTATGACAAGAATAGGTGGAGAGGATATAGAGAATCTTTCACTGAATGCATATAATGCAATTGTTGCATCAGGAGCGGGAAAATTTACAGCATTTATAAGAACAATACTTGTGCAACTGTTACAGGGATACTTAAATAATGTGCTATATATACTTGAAGCTAATGTAAGACATGCAGCAATATTAGGATATGTTGGAGCTGGTGGAATAGGTCTTATCCTTAATGAAAAAATATCGTGGCGTGAGTATGATAAAGTGGGAATGATACTTGTCATGCTTTTTGCAGCGGTTATGCTGATAGAAGGAATGAGCATGTTCCTTAAAGCATATCTTGATGGGACTATAAGGAAAAGAAGAATAATTAGTTATATAATAGTGGCGGCGATGGCAGTCCTGTTTCTGTATAGTATATCTGCAATAAAATATATAAAAGTTTCAAAGAATGGAATGAGAATTGCAGCGGCAATATTTAATGGAATCATTCATCCTGACTGGAATTATCTTTTTATGCCTGGCAAGAGCGGTGTTATCTATCTTATGATAGAAACAGTGGCAATTGCGGTTGTTGGAACAGTTATAGGTGCAGCAGCGGCTCTTATATTAACATTTGTTAATTCATCAAGATTTATGCCAGGGGTTGTGGCTGTGGCAGGAAGAATTCTAGTAATGATGATCAGAACTGTGCCGGTATATGTATATGGACTTATTTTTATAAGGGTTACTGGTCCGGGTAGTTTTGCAGGTGTGCTTACAATTGCAATGTGCAGTATAGGCCTGCTTACCAAAAGATTTACAGTTGCCGTTGATTCGTGGGATATGTCAGCGTGGAATGCATATAGGAATTCTGGGATTGGAATAATTGCAAGACTGAAATATACATGTCTGACGGAGATAATGCCGCAATTAAAAGATGCATTTATGTACAGACTGGATGTGAACGTAAGATCTGCAAGTACACTTGGACTTGTGGGGGCAGGTGGAATCGGCGCCCCACTTATAATGTATATGAACAATTATAGATGGGACGCCGTTGGCTCAATTCTTATTGTGTTGTTTATAGCTGTTCTTGTTATAGAATTCATATCAAGAAGGCTTAATAAGATTTAAACTTTCTTGAACTTTCTGTAATCTATTACATATATGAATATATATAGTAAGCTGAAAAGCAGTATTCCACCAAGTACATCTACAACAGAATGTTGCTTCAAAAATACAGTCGAAAGACATATAGCAATGCAAAGTATTGTAGAAAGGACTTTGATAACAGAGTGACCTTTTAATGCTTTGCATTTTAATAATGCACAGTTAACAGCAAGTGAATTATATACATGAATACTAGGAAATACATTGGTTGAAGTATCTGTGGAATACAGAATGGTTATTATCTTTCCACAGAAATTATCAGGTACATAATCTGGTCTTAAAGTTACTCCGTTAGGGTATATCATACATATTGTCAGTGCAAGAGACATACCTATCACAAGAGAAAGTGCAAATTTTAAAAATTCACTGTTGGTTCCCTTAAAAAACATGTAAATGCATGCCCCTATAACATAAAAGAACCATAATATATATGGAATGATAAAGCATTCGCAGAAAGGAATCATATTATCCAATGGAATGTTGATAATATGAAGCCCGGGATAATCACTATTAAATACTTTTTCCAGAGTCATAAACCATGGCATATATATAAAAATATATGCACCAAAAAGAATTCTCCATCCTTTTGTTTTAAAAAAATTCTTCAAATCGATACCACCTCTAATTATTATATATTATTATTGACGTAAGGTTTGAAAATTATATCATTGTTAATGAAGAAATGCAATATAATAAACATTTGCGTGTTTACAAATTAAATGTATATGTAATATAATGATGAGACATAGTGGATGCAGGAGATTAACCATGTTATATTTGAAGCATATTAAAAAAAGTTTTGGTAAGAATGAGATTCTTACGGATGTTGATTATATATTTAATAAAGGCCAGATATATCCTATTCTTGGCGGCCCGGGAGCCGGTCGTACTACATTGTTTGAATGCATAGCAGGAGATATTCCGGTGGATGAGGGAGAGATAGCAACTAAGGAGAAGCGTACTATATTCTTTGCTGCCAAGCAGAGTGTACTTCCTATGCTTATCACAGGGTATCAGTTTATAAGCATGTTATGTGATATGAGCAGAGAAGATATTGAACCAGAATATTATCTTGATAAGGTTAAGATATCGCCAGAAGTAAGGGATAGACATATTTCAGATTATTCATTTGAAGAAAAGAAGAGATTACAGCTTGCAGCATTTCTTATTCAGAAGCCATATGTAATGTTGTTTGATGAAGCTCTTGATTACTGTACAGATGAATATATTGATGATATGCTTGAGATTCTTGGAGAAATGAAGGATGAGCATGTTATTCTTATATCGACTGGTATACTTGAGATTGCACAGAGAATTTCACCAGATGTCGTTGTCCTTAATAATGGAGAACTTAACCAGATATCTTATGAAACAATGCAGATACCAGAGATTAAGGCTGCTGTATTAGATATATTAGGGGAGGCAGACAATGAAATTATTTAGAAAGCTGTTTGCTGAGAAAATATTACGTTTTTATGAGGGAACAGAAGCAGGAATCCAGCTTATAAGAAGGCTGCCATTAATTGGAAAACATATAAAGGATGATGCTTTTGCTGAAAAGTCAAAGGGGCGTGTAGCTGTAGGCGTTGCAGCCCAGGTATTTGTGGTTTTATGGGAATTTATTAAGAAGTTTTTATATGTTTTATTATTTATGTTTGTTCCATACATGATTATGGCATATTTTTTTCCATTAATCAGATTACATCAGGATACAACAATTATATATCTTTTTGTGATGCTTTCGACTGTATGTGGAAGTCTTGCCAATACGACGATTTTTGCAATGGGCGACAGGGATTATCTTATGATAAGAATCATGCTTGTGAGTCCTTATATGAATTTCCTTGGAAAGCTTATATATAAGATGGTTACTGAATTCGTATTTTATTTTATAATTCTTATTATATTCAGGGTTCCTGTGTTTAACAGTCTTATGTTGTGCCTTCTTACCATGTTTTCAAGACCTATAGGTGAAATGCTTGCTATTATAACATTTGACCATTTTCGTGGCATATATGAGAATAGAAATGTACTGAATGGAACAATTATGGCTGTATGTGTTATTCTCGCGTATGGTCTTCCAGTACTTAACAGACGTATATCACCGACATGGATATATGCTGTACATCCTTTTGTTATTGTGGTAATGCTTATTCTTGGAGCAGGGGCTATGTATTATCTGTGGTGGTATAAGTATTACAGAGTAATAATAAGAGAAGCAATGTATAATAAAAGAGAATTTTAATTAACAGGAGGCAGATATGAATCATAAGAGCAAAACAAAACAGACTAAGATTTTTACATGTGTGGTTCTGATAATATTCTGCCTGATTGTATGTTGTGTCTTTGTATATAGCTATGTAAAGAATTATAAACAAAAAAAGCTTGATATTAAGTCAAGATATACATTTAGTATAAGGATAGATAATGATCTTAATGTCTTAAAAGAGAATGAAACTGCAGCCAATACCAGTGATAATGTTTCGGATTTTTCCAATATTGACATGTCTAAGGTTGGCAGGCTGTGGCTTGAACAGTATATTAAGCAGTACAGACAGGCATATGTTCCTTATCGCAAAGCTGTTAAAAAATATGATATTGATTCAGTTCGTGTTCTGGATGCGTCCAGTAATACAATTTTGCTTACATTCTGGATAATACCTGATGATTCTTCATCTGATTATCTTTCTACATGGGAAGGTATAATGGATGATGGAAGGTTAAAATGTGAATGGGTTGTATCATATTATATTGATGATAATTTTGATAATTCAGCCAATATATATGTGACATCTGTAATGAGTTCGGAAGATTATGGGATTAAGCAGTATTATGCCAAACAGAGTGTTGATTCAGGTGGAGATACAGAGGTCATAAGTAATTCCAACAAGGATCAGCTCGCTAATTATGTATTAAAAGACAATTCTCTGCTGGTAACATATGATGGAGGAGAAAGATATGTCTCAGTCCCTGTATCGTATTCATATCTTCTCTACGAAGAGAATAGTACTTCAGCTCTTAAAGAGGGAAGTTACTTGATTACTACTGAGAAAACGGCATTCGTATATGGCGGCAGGCTGGCTAATAATATGCGGGTTCCTATTACTGTAATATATTCGGATGATAAGGGTGAGAACTGGACAACATGTGAGCTGGATGATATATACACAGCTGATTATTATTATGTTAAGTTTTTTGATGCTGATAATGGAGTTGTTGTCTGTGGATATGGCAAGAGTAATGATACTAATGAATCATCAAGAATTTATAAGACATCTAATGGTGGAGAAAACTGGGATACTGTTGGAAGTGGTCCTGCTACCAACATTATAAAGGGAGTTGCATTTGCATCAGCTGATACCGGATTCTTCTGTTATAATTATGTTGATGGAATGGACAGCAATCTGTACAAGACAGATGATGGAGGAAAAACATTTGCTAAAGTTATGCTTGATGCACAGGAACTTGATAGTTCGGCTGCTAATTCCCAGAATCAGGAAAAAGAATCTTCTGCCAAATCAGAAGGCGTGACAGCAGAAACCAGTGAACAATTGAAATGGAACGATGTATATAAGGATGCACTGACTCCTGTAATTGATGCAAATGGAATTATTACAATATATCTTACCCAGGGTAAGAATCCCGTATACAATGATGGAAAAACAGCAGCAAAGTATCAATCATCAGATGAAGGAAAGACCTGGAAATTCATTGGACAGGTAGAGATAAATGAATAGTATAAAAAGTATTTGATTAATATATACACGCGTGGTATTATATATCTACAAAGAGAATAATACCATGCGTGTTTTTGTGTGTTCTTATTAAAGGAGGAAGAATGCATAAGTCGGGCTGGATTAAAAAGATTGCAGCTGTGTGTCTGGCTGCAATAATTGTTATTTTGGGGGCAGGTATAATTGTATCTGCATCACCTGAAGAATATAAGGTACTTCACAATATAACTATAGATCTGGGAGGTGGATATTGTCAGAGTATATTCTATCAGTCATCAATAGATGATGGAGACAGACAGGGATGGTGGTATGATGATTTAAGGATTGGGGATTATCTTCCTGATAAACATGGAATATATCATACTATAGCTGACTACAATCAGTCGCTTCCAAGAGATGGAGAAACTGTATCTAATTATTATGACTGTGTCGGAGTGACACCATATGTGACTATTACAGGCGTAAGAAGAGACGGATATCATCTTACAGGCTGGAGCGTGGATGGAAGTACATATGAAGAATTAAGTGATGGTGTAAGGGTTGAGATAGGAGCTTATGTCAGGAAAGATATAAGTATAAGAGCTAATTGGGAAAGGAATACACATGAACTGGCAGCAGAGGTGTATTATCTTAATAACTACGGAGGATGGAGCCTTCAGAACAGCAGTAATGTTAAAGCAAGAATTAGTATAGATGCTGCCGGAAAGAAGATTGCATCAGAGGTAACAGAATATAGAGGTAATGTTGAGGAAGACAGTTTGTATAATATTAGTGTCAATGCAGAATATGGATGGGCGGTAGACTGGAATTTGACAGGCTCATTATCAGGTAGTGTTACAGGGGATAAGACTGTAAGAGTCTATATGAAACCAGAATATTATACTGTGAAGTTCAACCAGAACGCCCCGGATGGAATACAGGGAAGCATGAAAGATGTGAGTTTGTGCAAGGTTAGAAGACAGGCCATTCCCAAGTGTGGTTACAGTAGAAGGGGATACACATTTGCAGGTTGGAATACTGACAGTTCTGGTAATGGAAAGTATATTGCAGATGAAGCAAAGGATGTATTACTTACCCCATCAGGTAATAATGTTGTGGTTTTATATGCAATTTGGAAACCTATAGAATATACAGTGAGGCTGTATGCGGATAAACCACAGGATGCAAGTGAAAATCTTATATTGAACAGTCCGGCAGGATGGAAGATGGATCTTAATGGATATTATTATAAGAATTTTGTTTATGACAGAAAGGAAACTATTCCAACTATATCACAGGCATATGGAATTAAAGGATGGTCACCGGTAGAATGGTCCGATGCATCAGGGACAACTGTGGGAAATGGCGGAACAAGAGTGTATAATTTCAGCAGTGATGCAGGAAGTGTTATAGAATTGCATGCTTCATGGAGAGAGAATATATATAATATAGTTATGGATTCTAATGGTGGTTACAATATGGATAGCGATATTATTACCGGATATGAAAAGGTTAACGAGCTCCCTGATGCACCACTAAGACCAGGTTATGATTTTAAGTCGTGGAATACAATGAAAGATGGAACCGGGGACGATTATAAAGACAAAGATAATGTTTCTAAGCTTACTGATGCGGATAAAACAGATGTGACAATGTATGCACAATGGAAGCAGAAACCCGTTGTATGTTTAAGAGTAGCCTCTGATATATATGGAAGGGCATTGGTCAATAGGGCTTCAGAGTATGTATCGCCGAAGTGGATGGCATTTAATGGAGGTATGACGATAAAGGACACTAAGGATATTACTGAAGATGAGTGCGAGCAGATATGGACTATTAATGAATCTGGTATTCATCAGAAGAAGTAGCTGGTCATTCTTCACAAATGTCATATTTAATGATAATATTATTTATAATATGCACTATGTGGAGGATGTTTATGATATGCAGTAATTGTGGGGCACAGCTTGATGATGGAACAGAGGTGTGCCCATATTGTGGAGCTTCAGATGATGTTGTTATTGATAATAACCAGACGGAGACTTTAAGACATTTACATGATGAGACTGACAGGATTGTTAATGAACCAGACAGGATTGTTAACAGGACAAGGAATACCCTGTGGAAGCTGGCAATAGCAGGAATACTGCTTTTAGTTGCTTTACTGGTTATATTCTGGATCGTATGCAGCGTTGGAAAAGCAGCGAAATCCAAGAATGAGCAGTATACAGTCAACAAGCTGGAAAAGTATTATTCGGCCGGAGATTATGAGAAGATATATGACTGGTATTACAACGGAACACATGATTATTCATTCAAGTATGAAAAATATAGAATTGTGGCTGATTTATACTCCGACATAAAATACAGCATTGATTGTGACAGCACAATAGATTATGTTAAGAGACATCCGGGCGACTATGACAGTCTTACGTTTTATATTAAGGAGCTGATGACATGTGTGGCAGATTGTGATTCATATGAATCGCAGGGGTATATTTATGATGAGGAAAAGTGTGTCGAAGATATAAGAGAAATCGCAGAGAATGTTCTTACTGATAAATTCAAGCTTACAGAAAAAGAAATCAGTGATTTATCATTAAAAATCAGAGAATCAGAAGGAGATAGTGTAGACATGAATGAGGTGGCAAAGATGTCTGCAGACAGATTATAGATTATGAAATGTATACGTTGTGGAGCACAGATAAATGCATACGAAACGAACTGTCCATATTGTGGTGCTGTAATTGAAAAGGGCGTCAGATGGAAAAATAAACATGATAAGGCAACAAGTGAATATGAAGAAGCTGCTAATGCCAGATTAGATATAAATATGGCTGCAATATACAGAATGTTAAAAATAATAACAAGAGTGGAACTTGTATTGTTTGCATTTATTTTTGTCCTGGTATGTATAATAGCAGCGGTTGGTCCGATAAAAAAAGACATATATTATAAGCTGCATAAAAAACAGATTCATGCGGAGATTGAAGAATTATATACTGCAGGAGAATATGGACCGGTTAGAGAATTATTATCTGAATACAGCCTGTATGGAGATACAGATTATAAAGAATATAGCCAGATCACCAGCTATTATTATGATTATAAGAGTTTTACAGAGGAGAAGTATGGCGTTATTGAAGATGTTAACTTGGGAAATCTGAAGAGAAGTGATATGGATATTCTCGTTAACAGAATTGAAGATATCCTTAATGAGCGGTCATGGGACAGAATTGAGAGTGACAGAAACAGAAAGCAGATTGAAATCTGGAGAGAAGAAGTAAAAGAATTCTGCAGGTATTATATGCTTATGTCGGATTCAGATATTGAAGCGTTTGAAGCAAAGAACGTTGATATGGAAACGAAAGACAGAGTTGTTGAGGAGTTTGCACAGAAGAAAGGCTTTAGATATGTTGAGAGTTAATAAAACCAGATACAATATTAATAAACCGATAACGTCAGTTAGAATTGTAGTAAGGACATTATTGGTATTATCGCTGGCTTTGCTGATATTCGGAATGGTACAAGGCTTATTTTCAATAATAAAAGATGGACAGGATAATCTTGACAGGGATGATTATATAAGAATGAGTAACAGGCAATATACCTCACGTAATCTTAGTGGACTTAAAGGTATAATTGATGATTATAAGTCAGATGATCCGGACTTTGCGCTGTATTATGAGGCTTGTGATATTTATGACGAGTATATGTCATATTGTATGTGGACAGATGAAGATACTGTTAATGAATACCCAGAAGAGGCAAAGATTAATGCAGATGAACATCTGCTGAAACTGACACAATATACAAGTCAGGCAAAGGACAAAAGAAATATTGCGCTTGCAAAGGAATTGCTTCAAAAAGCAGTTGATGAATAAATAATTTATTTGGATGTATTTTTATGCAATTTAAAGAGTAATATTTGCTTGAAAAATAATAATAACTATGGTAACATATTGTAAAGTTTGAGAAAAAAGGCATTTTTGTGTCTTTTTTTTTGCGCAAAAGTAAGAAAAAGCCTCTTAAACACTGATTAAATTAAATAAACGAAAGGAATTATGGTGGCATTCATGAAAGCATTTTTGATACTTGAAGATGGAACGGTTTTTGAAGGAACCAGTATTGGTTCAACCCGTGAAGTTATTAGTGAGATTGTCTTTAACACATCTATGACGGGATATTTGGAGGTGCTGACTGATCCTTCTTATGCAGGACAGGCGGTAACAATGACATATCCTCTTATTGGTAATTATGGCGTATGCTACAAAGATATGGAGTCTGAGAAAGCATGGCCAGACGGATATATTGTCCGTGAGCTTTCTAGAATGGCAAGTAACTTCAGAAATGAAGATCCTATCCAGAAATTCCTTCTTGATAATGATATACCTGGTATCTGTGGAATCGATACAAGAGCCCTTACTAAGATTTTAAGAGAAAAGGGTACTATGAATGGTATGATTACAACTAACGAAAATTACAATCTTGACGAGGTACTTCCTAAGATTAAGGAGTACAGCGTTAAGGGTGTTGTAAGAAAGGTTACATGCAAAGAAAAGTATGTTCTTCCGGGAAAAGGACCAAAGGTTGCTCTTATGGATTTTGGTGCCAAGAAGAATATTGCAAGATCTCTTAACAACAGAGGCTGTGAAGTTACAGTATATCCAGCATATACTAAGGCAGAAGAGATTCTTGCATCTAATCCTGACGGAATCATGTTATCTAACGGACCTGGAGATCCTAAGGAATGTGTAGAGATAATTGAAGAAATCAAGAAGCTGTATAACAGCAATGTTCCAATATTTGCAATCTGTCTTGGACATCAGCTTATGGCACTTGCTACAGGAGCTGATACACACAGACTTAAGTATGGTCACAGAGGTGCTAACCACCCTGTTAAGGATTTAAAGACTGGCAAATGTTACATTTCATCACAGAACCATGGTTATGTTGTTGATGAGAGTACATTAGACAGCAAGGTTGCAGTACCTGCATTTGAAAATGTTAATGATAAGACTAATGAGGGACTTGAGTATGTTGGAAAGAATATATTCACTGTGCAGTTCCATCCAGAAGCCTGCGCAGGTCCACAGGATACAGCGTACCTGTTTGACAGATTTATGGATATGATGAAGAAGGAGGACTAAGAACATGCCAAAGAATGAGAGTATTAAGAAAGTATTAGTTATAGGTTCTGGTCCAATCGTTATTGGTCAGGCAGCAGAATTTGACTATGCCGGAACACAGGCATGCCGTTCTCTTAAAGAAGAAGGAATTGAAGTAGTACTGGTTAACTCTAACCCTGCTACTATCATGACAGATAAAGATATCGCTGATGAGGTATATATTGAGCCTCTTACAGTTGAAGCATTAAAGCAGATTATCTTAAAGGAAAAGCCAGACAGCATCTTACCTACACTTGGTGGACAGGCCGGACTTAACCTTGCAATGGAAATCGCAGAGACAGGCTTCCTTGAGGAGCATAATGTAAAGCTTATCGGTACAACTGCACTTACAATCAAGAAGGCAGAAGATCGTCTTATGTTCAAGGAAACTATGGAAAAGATTGGTGAGCCATGTGCTCCTTCACTTGTTGTTAACAACGTTGAAGATGGTGAAGCATTTGCAGCCAAGATTGGTTATCCTGTAGTTCTTCGTCCTGCTTATACACTTGGTGGAAGCGGTGGTGGTATCGCTAATAATGTGCAGGAATTAAGAGAGATTCTTGAGAATGGTCTCAGACTTTCAAGAGTTGGAGAGGTTCTTGTTGAGCGTTGTATCGCTGGCTGGAAGGAAATCGAATACGAAGTAATGCGTGACAGCAACGGAACATGTATTACTATCTGTAACATGGAAAATATTGACCCTGTTGGTGTTCATACAGGTGATAGTATCGTAGTTGCTCCTTCACAGACACTTTCAGATAAAGAATATCAGATGTTAAGAACATCTGCTCTTAAGATTATAGATGAACTTGGTATCACAGGTGGATGTAATGTTCAGTATGCACTTCATCCAGATAGCTTTGAGTACTGTGTAATCGAAGTTAACCCTCGTGTAAGCCGTTCATCAGCATTGGCTTCTAAGGCAACAGGTTATCCTATTGCTAAGGTTGCAGCTAAGATTGCACTTGGTTACACACTTGATGAGATTAAGAATGCAGTTACTGGAAAGACATATGCAAGTTTCGAGCCAGCACTTGATTACTGCGTAGTTAAGATTCCTAGACTTCCATTTGATAAGTTTATCTCAGCTAAGAGAACACTTACAACACAGATGAAGGCTACAGGTGAGGTTATGAGTATTTCTGATAACTTCGAGGGTGGCCTTATGAAAGCTATCCGTTCTCTTGAACAGCATGTTGACAGCCTTATGTCATATGACTTTACAGGTCTTACAGACGAAGAACTTCTTGAAGAACTTCATATTGTAGACGATAGAAGAATCTGGAAGATAGCAGAAGGCTTAAGAAGACATATTTCGGCAGCCAAAATGCATGATATTACAAAGATAGATTTATGGTTTATTGATAAGCTCCAGATTATTGTAGATATGGAGAATGCACTTAAGAGAGGACCTCTTACAGAGAGTCTTTTAAGAGAAGCTAAGAGAATTGAATTCCCTGATAATGTTATCGGTGATTTAACAGGTCATACAGAAAGAGAAATCAAGGAATTAAGAGATCAGTACAATATCCATGCAGCATTTAAGATGGTTGATACATGTGCTGCTGAGTTCGCAGCAACAACTCCATACTACTACTCAGTATATGGAAGTGAAAATGAAGCTGTAGAGACTAAGGATAAGAAGAAAGTTCTTGTACTTGGTTCCGGTCCAATCAGAATCGGACAGGGTATTGAATTCGATTTCTGTTCAGTTCATTGTACATGGGCATTCAAGAAGGAAGGCTTTGAGACAATTATCATTAATAATAATCCAGAGACAGTTTCTACTGACTTTGATATTGCTGATAAGCTTTACTTTGAGCCACTTACAGCAGAGGATGTTGAATCAATCGTAGAGTTTGAGAAGCCTGACGGAGCAGTTGTTCAGTTTGGTGGACAGACAGCTATTAAGCTTACAGAAGCACTTATGAAGATGGGAGTACCTATTCTTGGAACTAAGGCAGAAGATGTTGATGCTGCCGAAGATAGAGAGCTTTTTGATGAGATACTTGAGCAGACACAGATCCCAAGAGCTAAGGGTCAGACTGTATTTACAGTTGAGGAAGCTCTTAAAGCTGCCAATGAACTTGGATATCCTGTACTTGTAAGACCTTCATATGTACTTGGTGGACAGGGTATGCAGATTGCTGTATCTGATGAAGATGTAGTTGAATTCATGAACATCATCAA
>CAMDYG010000011.1 GCA_945910225.1 uncultured Eubacterium sp.
TCAGATCTTTTTATTTATAAATGAAGATACATGGTCTGTGGGATGGACTATTATGAAAACACAATAAATTGTGTACTGAAATTATATAAAACGGAAAATATTGTATTTTTTATTGAAAAAAATAATGTTTAGGGGTAAACTTTATAAAGAATATTTCGATATAATATAATAGATGTTAGTTTATTTGTCTGCTTGAATATAACTTATGATTTATATAGTAAAAGTGAGGGGAATATATGAAGAATCTCAGAAAGATAAAAAAGCTTACAATGGGCTTGAAGCTTCAATGGAAGATATTGATTGCTGTTATAGCGGTTATGATGGCTGGTGGAGGGGTACTGATATTTGCTAATGCAGATTCAAGCGTATCACTTGCGCTTACACCAGCACAGTCAAGTGTTGCACAAGGTTCAACAACAACAGTTATCCACGCTAATCTGTCAGGAACGGATGATGAATTTTATGATGAAAGCAATCCTGCCAATAATGGAATTGCAAGTCCTGTAAGACTTGAATGGACAATATCAGATGAGGATTATGATGTTGTTAAGTTTGTTAATCCAAGTTCGGGTGGTGATGCATATCTTCAGAATATTTCAGGAACAACTAATCCTACAATATATGGAAACAGAGCAGGTGCAGCAACAATTACAGCAGCTTATCATTCTAAGAAGTTTGGTGAGGGAGGAGCTGTTGTATATGATAATGTCCTTGCAACATCTACTGCAGCAGTATATGTTCCTATTAATGTTAATGTTGAAAGAAAAAGAGGAAACCAGACACTTGAGGAGGCTGATCTTCTAAAAGAAGGAGACCTTATCACAATAACAGCCAATACATGTGAGAGTAATAAGCTTTTTGTTGAAACATCTAATGATCCATCAGGTGAAGTTAATTCAGATGGAATTGTTGAAATGTATTATCGTGATTCATCTAAGGTTATACTTAAAGTTATTGGTGGTGGTTCTACAGTCATAACAGCAAGAACTGCTGATGGAAGTGGAATTAATCCTCTTACATATACATTTACAGTAAGAGCAGAGGTTAAGTTTAAAGAAAATGTACAGAATGCGCAGGGACATTTTATAACACACCTGCCAGGTGATTCATCTGTTAAATATATGGTGTTATCAGATAAAGATTATGAAGAGTTTTCATATGAGACAATACCATCCAACGTTGTATATCCAGCTAAGTCTAATGTTGTATACAGAACAGATGATACAGATATAGCTGCAGTAGCAGCAGGAACAGTATGTGGAGTACATGCAGGTGTTACAACAGTAAGCGCAGGACTTACTACGATTGATATAGGTGGCAACGAGTCATGGTATACAAGAGATACTGTTAATATAGTTGTTCCATTTAAAAAGATGGGCAACGAAGTAAGCAATATGAATGTCGGAGATGAGCTTCAGCTATCTACATCTGCTAAAGCATCAGAGGTGACGTGGTCAACATCTGATAATTCAGTCCTGCAGGTTGATTCCACAACAGGTCTCGTTAAGGCAGTAGGAGCAGGAACAGCCACTATATATGCAACAAGAGTACAGGATGAACTCTTTACTGTATATAATATGCCTTATCAGCTTGTTTATAAGATAACTGTTATAGATGGGTTCGGACTTAGTTCAGTAACAGCTTCAGTTAATATTGGAAGTACAATAGATATAACTGCACTTGTTACTAATAATCCGACTAAGGATCAGATTACTTATACTGTTACTAATCAGCCGGATGCGGCAGGTGTTGTTCCGACATATGATTTGATTACAGTTTCTCAGTCAGATGATGGAACTATATTTACTATAACAGGTGTTGCATCTGGTATAGCGCATTTGACAGTTTCGCAGAATATCAATGGTGTAATCAAATCAGAAACATGTGTTATATATGTAACAACACCAGTTGGAGAAGTAACAATTAATCCTTCTTCAATAACAATTGACAGAGGAAGCACAGGAACAGTCCAGCTGTTATTTAATCCATCAGGTCCTACAAACAGCAATGTTTTGTGGTCATCATCTGATACAACTGTTGCAACAGTTGAGGGAGACAGCTATACAGCTACTATTACAGGTGTATCTGGTGGTAATACAACTATCACAGTAATTACAGAAGACGGACTGAAAGTGGCAACATGTGATGTATATATAAGAGAGCCGGTAACGGGAGTAACTCTTAATGCAACAACTGTAGAGTCTACAATGGCAATCGGGCAGTATCAGCTTGTTGCAACAGTTAAACCATCAGGAAATGGTGTTAACAGAAACGTAACCTGGTCATCATCTAATGAGAATGTGTGTAAGGTGGATGAAAATGGTCTTGTAACATATGTTGCACCTGGATATTGTACGATTGTGTGTAAAACAGAAGATGGAGCATTTCTTGCAACATGTAATTTTATAATAAGCATACCTGTAGAAACAATAAAGCTTGATTATACAGATGAAATAATGTCAATAGGACAGACGCTAAGAATTACAGCAGAAGTTCTTCCACTTACAGCAACTAACAGAACAGTAAGCTGGGAATCATCTAATACTAATGTATGTATTGTTGATTCTAATGGACTTGTTGAAGCTGTCGGAACAGGAAGTGCTACTATTCTTTGTAAGTCGCTAGATGGTGGCGTTACGGCAATGTGTAATATATATGTCAAGCAGCCGGTAACATCTATTGTACTTAGTACAACTGATATAACAGTAAGAAAGGGACAGGTATTCTGGCTGAATGCAACATGTCTTCCTGAGAATGCTGACAATAAAATTGTATCCTGGGAGAGCCGTGATACTGATGTGTGTACAGTAGAAAGTGATGGTAAGGTTACAGCAACAGGTGCAGGAACTACTTCTATCATATGTACTAATGTTGATACGGGACTTACAGCGTACTGCGTTGTAACAGTTACACAGCCAGTAACAGGAATTACTCTTAATTCAGATTATCAGGAATTATGGGTTGGCGCTAAATACGCGATTATACCATCAATTGAGCCTATAGATGCAGAAAATAAAAATGTTACATATTTTTCAAGTGATACATCAGTTGCAACTGTTGATGAATATGGTGTTGTAACAGCTTTGAAAGGTGGAAGCTGTGTAATAGAGGTTACAACCGAAGAGTGTCATCTTACAGCAGCGTGTACAATAGTTGTTAAGGAATATGTTTCAAGCATTACGCTGAGTGAGACAGATAAGTTCATGAATGTTGGTTCAACTGGAACACTGGTTGCTACAGTAGGAACGTCAACAGCAACTAATAAGAATATAGTCTGGTCGTCATCAGATAATAGCATATGTTATGTTGATACTAATGGAAATCTTAGTGCGGAATCGGTTGGAAACGCAGTAATTACTGCAACAGCAGCAGATGGAAGCGGAGTTAGTGCAACGTGTATAGTAAGAGTTGTTAATCCTGTTACAAGCATAGAAGTAGTGCCAAGTACAGTAAGGATACTTGTTGGTGATTCCTACAAGTTAAGAGCAAATGTTTATCCTGATAATGCAACGATTAAGGATGTTGCATGGTCATCATCTAATGAATCTATTGCGACAGTTGATGAGGATGGTGAAGTATTTGCTTTAAGCACAGGAAAGGTTAAGATAACAGCTACGTCACAGGATGGTAACAATATTAAAGGAATATGCTGGGTGTATGTTACACCTGTGGTTAATATAACTTCATTAAGGATTAATTCTAAAGATATATATATGCTTTCGGGAAGAACCAGAAAGCTGTCTGTTATTGTAAGACCAGCAGTTAATACTGATTCATATGAATGGTATTCATCAGATACTGGAATAGTTACAGTTGATCAGAATGGTGTAATTACAACAGTAGGACCTGGTACTGCAGATGTTTATGTAATAAGTGATGCTGCAGGAGTTGAATCAACATGTACTGTCCATTCACTTGCAATAAGCAAATCTAATATCACACTGGAGCAATATGACAGATTTAATCTTGATGTTATAGGAACTACCAGCAATGTGACATGGAGAAGCAGCAATCCACGAGTATGTACAGTATCTTCATCAGGTGAAGTAATTGCAAGAAAGGCAGGAGTTACAACAGTCACAGCTGTTGTTAATGATAAGACTCTCACATGTACAGTAAGAGTTACAAGCCTTAGATAACTGAATAAAATGAAAAAAGGAGATGCGGTCAGACATCTCCTTTTTAAATATGAGGGGGAGATAGAAAGATTTAATTTCTATCTGTTATGTAATATACATATTAAATGTGAGCAAAATGTGTACAATTAATAAAACAAAAATAAAAATCATTAAAATCTATTTTGTTGATAAAAATGCTTTAATATGTTAATATCAAAATGTTATTTTTGCATGGAGGTCTAATATGCCAGACGATTATAAGAATGATACAAGCATAGAGGATGAAGTTGAAAAGTCACTTCAAAGAATTATAGAAGAAGAAACTAATGTTGCAAAAGCGCTGGTTGGTAACCAGGACGAAAAGCCGGTTATCAATAATAGTGCTGAATATGGCAAAACACAGGTTATCCCTACAATATCAAAGGAGATGCTTGAGGAGCCACAGGAAGAAAAAGAAGATGATGATGAACAGTCTTTAGATGATATATTATTGGATGATACAGATGATGAGGATGAAGATGAAGAGCTTTATGGTGTAACATCTGATAAGAAAAAGAATAATAAGGAAAAGAAGCCAATGCCTAAAAAGACCAAGCTCATAATAGCTGGTGTTGCAGCGGGCGTGGCAGTTGTTATAGCAGTTATTATAATAGTTGCAGTATCTCTTAATAAGAAGAATACGCATGGTTATAAGTATTATTATGACGAGGGTATGAAGCTGTATGAGAATGGCAATTATGGTGATGCTGTGAATATGTTAGAGAAGGCAGCTAAAGAGTCAGAAGGAAAGAAGAATCTTGAACTTAAGTATGTTCTTTATCAGGCTTATAAGAATACAGGAAATGATAAGCAGGCAGTGAGTGAATTGAAAGATATTCTTTCATATGATGAGAACTATTCAGATGCTGTAAAGGCGCTTGCTGAGTATTATTATGACAATGAAGATGGCGATAATCTGACAAAGCTTATAAGAAAATATCAGGATAGCAAATGTAAAGATGCTGTGGCAAAATATATCGTAAAAGATCCACAGCCATCCAAGGATGCCGGATCATATGATGATTCTGTAGAGATAAAGCTTACATGTGATACAGGAGATGTGGTTTATTATACTACTGATGGCTCTGAACCAGATACTAAGAGTGAAATATTTGATGGTAAGGCATTTAAGCTGGAGACAGGAACTACTAAGATTAAGGCAGTTGCTGTTAATAATATTGGTGTTATGAGTAACGTGGTTGAGCTGGAATACGTTATTGAATATGGAGCACCTGAAGCACCGGATGTAACACCGGCATCAGGCAAATATTCAAAGGGCGAGAAGGTAAAGATTAATAATATACCTGATAAATGCAAGGCGTATTACACAACTGATGGAAAGACACCAACAGAAAATTCAACAGAATATACAGGTGAATTTGATATGCCTGAAGGAAATAATGTCCTGTCGTTCATTATTATTAATGAACATTCACAAAGCAGTACTGTTGTAAAGAGAAATTATAATGTAGAGGTAAAGAATACTTATACATATAGTCAGGCAGAGACACAGCTTAAGAACACACTTATTGCAAGAAATGTTCTTAAATCAGATGGCTCAGCAGCAGATGGTTCAAAGGTTAATCTTGTATATGATACCAAGACTACGATTAATGGGACTGAAATGTATGTTATAAGGTATGATGTCATTAAGAATGGAAGTACAACTACTGCAGGATACTACGGGGTAGATACTTCAACAGGAAAGATATACACAGTTACAGAATCTAATGGCAGTTATTCTGCAAATGCTTACTAAGGTTGAAAGTGTTTAGGCACTTCATAATATAATATTTGAAAGGAGAATTATAATGTATAAAATTCTTAAGGCTGAGAAGTTAGCAGAGAAGATATTCCTTATGGATGTTGAAGCTCCTAGAGTTGCTAAACATTGTGAACCTGGCCAGTTCGTTATTGTAAAGATGGATGATTTGGGCGAAAGAATTCCACTTACTATTTGTGATTATGACAGAGAAGCAGGAACTATTACAATAGTTGTTCAGATAGTTGGAGCGTCTACTGAGAAGATGTCACATCTTAAAGCAGGAGATGCATTTGAAGATTTTGTTGGACCTCTTGGATGTCCATCAGAACTTATAAGCAAGGATATTGAGGAACTTAAGAAGATGAATATCGTATTCATTGCCGGAGGTCTTGGAACAGCTCCTGTATATCCACAGGTTAAATGGATGCATGAGCATGGCGTTGATGTAGATGTTATTGTTGGTGCCAAGAATAAGGAACTTATAATCTTAGAAGAAGAGATGAAGGCTGTAGCTGGTAATCTTTACATAACAACAGATGATGGAAGCTATGTGAGAAAAGGTATGGGTACAGATGTACTTAAGGATCTTGTTGCAGAGGGAAAACATTATGATTTATGTGTAGCAATCGGACCTATGATTATGATGAAATTCGTATGTCTTCTTACAAAGGAACTTGGAATTCCTACAATTGTCAGCATGAATCCTATTATGGTTGATGGAACAGGTATGTGCGGAGCATGTCGTCTTAAGGTTGGTGACGAGATTAAGTTCGCATGTGTTGACGGACCAGAATTTGACGGACATCTTGTAGATTTTGACCAGGCTATGAAGAGAAGTGCTATGTACAGAACTGAAGAGGGAAGAGCTATGCTTGCGCTTCAGGAAGGTGATACACATCACGGTGGTTGTGGACAGTGTAATTAGAAAGGAAGGATTTCAAAATGGACGTAATGAAGAAAGTGCCAGTCAGAGAGCAGGCTCCTGACGTAAGAAATAAGAATTTTGATGAAGTATGTCTTGGATATAACAAGGAAGAAGCTATGGAAGAGGCAGCAAGATGCCTTAACTGCAAGAATGCAAGATGCGTTCAGGGTTGTCCTGTTTCTATCGATATTCCAGCATTTGTTCATCAGGTAAAAGAAGGAAATATTGAGGAAGCATATAAGATTATTGGAAAGTCAAGTGCACTTCCTGCTGTATGTGGTCGTGTATGTCCACAGGAGACACAGTGTGAGGGTCAGTGTATCAGAGGAATCAAGGGCGAATCAGTATCAATTGGTAAGCTTGAAAGATTCGTAGCTGACTGGGCAAGAGAGAATAATGTTGAGCCAGAAAAGCCAACAGAGAAGAAAGGCAAGAAAGTTGCAGTTATCGGTTCAGGTCCTTCAGGACTTACATGTGCCGGAGACCTTGCCAAGATGGGATATGATGTAACTATATTCGAGGCATTACATGAGGCTGGTGGTGTATTAGTATATGGTATTCCTGAATTCCGTCTTCCTAAGTCAACAGTAGTTGCACATGAAGTTGAGAACGTTAAGAAGTTAGGTGTTAAGATTGAGACTAACGTTGTTATTGGTAAGTCAATGACAATTGACCAGTTACTTGAAGATGAAGGCTTTGATGCAGTATTTATCGGTTCTGGTGCAGGTCTTCCAAGATTCATGGGCATCCCAGGTGAGAATGCTAACGAAGTATTCTCAGCTAATGAGTACCTTACAAGAAGCAATCTTATGAAAGCTTTCAAGGATGAGTATGATACTCCAATAGCAAGATTTAAGAAAGTTGCTATCGTTGGTGGTGGTAATGTTGCTATGGATGCTGCTAGAACAGCGTTAAGACTTGGAGCAGAGACTCATATAGTATACAGAAGAAGTGAAGAGGAACTTCCGGCAAGAGCTGAGGAAGTACATCACGCTAAGGAAGAAGGAATTATATTTGACCTTCTTACTAATCCAACAGAGATTCTTACAGACGATAAGGGTAATGTTACAGGAATGAAGTGCATTAAGATGGAACTTGGTGAACCTGATGCTTCTGGAAGAAGAAAGCCTGTAGAGATTCCTGGTTCAGAGTTTGTTATGGAATTAGATGCAGTTATCATGTCACTTGGTACTTCACCTAACCCACTTATCTCTTCAACAACTAAGGGGCTTGATATCAATAAGAGAAAATGTATCGTAGCAG
Organism: uncultured Eubacterium sp.; assembly: GCA_945910225.1. Classification (GTDB taxonomy): domain Bacteria; phylum Bacillota; class Clostridia; order Lachnospirales; family Lachnospiraceae; genus Lachnospira. The sequence continues at coordinate 8,111 of CAMDYG010000011.1, forward strand.
AGGAAGAAAATGGTAAGACATCTAAGGAAGGTGTATATGCCGGTGGAGATGCTGTTACAGGTGCTGCTACAGTTATTCTTGCAATGGGTGCAGGTAAGGCTGGAGCTAAGGGAATTGATGAGTTCCTCTCTAATAAGTAATCTGAATTGTAAAGATAAAGATTTACAGATAATAAAAATGAGGATGCCGCACTAAGAAAATTAGTGCGGCATCCTCTCTTTAGTTGAATAATTTTTCTATATATGAATCACTGATTGATTCTTTTAATTCTTCCTGACAATCCGGGAAGTTAGAGCTGATCTGGTCTTTTACATATGAACTTCTGCTGAAATACTTCATTTCTTCAGGAATATCATTGTTGTATGATGCTTCAATATCACCTGCTGTTATGTTGTTCTCAAGCCAGTCAAATATTTCCTTGGAAACCTTATTGTCGTTATCGGCTGAAGCTTTAATGTTTTTAGAGTATTTTAATGACCATAAACCAATTGCAATAAATGCAATAAACAAAAGTGCAAGAATGACATTAATAAGGATAAATGATGAAGATGATTTATCAACTAAATGAATAATTCCAAAGTAATTAAGCAGTAAAATGACGATTCCAATTCCACCACATACAAAAAATGTTATTGCAGATGAAAGATTATCTTTATATTTGTCAGAACTGCTTTCATAAAGGTTGCCACCAGAAGATATAAAATCATCAGAAAGATCTGATGAAGAGCTGTCATCATTATTATTTTCCAGTTCGTTTTCACAAAATACATGATACAGATTAGAAGCTTTTTCAAAGTCATTGCTTGGAATTCCTACTGAATATGTATCGTTGTCGGGATTCTTTTTTGTTGAGACATCTTTAATGCCTGAATAAATCAGAAACTCCTTAAAACGCTCTGCTGCATCAGCTTCAAGATAGGCAACAGCTTCATAGCTGTCAGATTTAGTTTCGGACATATAATTCCCTCCTGTTATTGAATTGTTTTCATATTATAAAATATAATTGTGAAAAAATAAAGAACAACACTGTCAATGTGGAAAAAAAGCCCATATTAATATATAATTATTATAATTACAGGCTTTCATGTCTATATATGAGCCAGGAAAGGCATCATGGATATGATTGCCGTTTATATTAACTGATGGATGAGGATAGAATTAACATATGAAAATAAGAGTATTAGTGGTGGATATATTAGCCGGAGTATTATTGCTTGCAAGCGGATGCACACTGCCATTTGAGGAGAAAAGATCAACTGATGGTGGTGCTGCTATTGTGATTGAAGTGGCAGATATAGAGGTGCCATCTGGTAATGCTGTGGAGAATGACATTGATATATATTTTCCGGACAGGCAGAGCGAAGATATAGAATGGGTAAGTCTTGCAGGAACAGCTGTTTATAGTGAGGATGAGTATAACAGTGCAGTGATTAATGCAAAGAATTGTTATATAGAAGGTGTTAAGCCAATAAAGCAATTCCCTGAACTGCCAACCGGATGTGAGGTAACTGCGCTGGAGATTGCCATGAATTATAAAGATTATAATGTTAATCGTTTTACATTGTGTGATAAATATCTGAAAAAAGGTAATTCAGGGCAGTCTAATCCATACGTGGCATTTATAGGTAATCCTTATAACAAGAATGGATATGGGTGTTATGCACCTGTAATAGCAGAATGTGCCAGAAGAGCCGGGGCAGATGCAGTTAATGTGTCTTATTGCCAGTTTGGGGAAATACTTAATTATCTTCAGACAGGCAATCCTGTTATTGTATGGGCGACGATCTCGATGAATAAAAGTTATGAAGGAAGTACAGGCTGGAAAGATGCTAACAACAAGCTTGTGAAATTCAAGGCACAGGAACATTGTATGGTATTGATAGGCGTAGATGTTAATAAAGCTATTGCATATATAGCAGATCCTTATTATGGAACTGTTAAAGAATATAATCTTAAAACATTTTATACAAGATGGGTTGAACAGGATAAACAGGCTGTAGTGATTAAATAGTTATGCAGAAAAAGAGGTAATTTATAGTGAATACATTGATAATTACAGGTGGATATATTAATACCGGGTGGGCAGAATCATTTCTTAAAACGATAGATTATGATTATGTGATTGCAGCGGACAGCGGACTTTCATATGCAGACAGAATAGGCGTTACACCAGATCTTATACTTGGTGATTATGACTCTGTTGATCATGGACTGCTTGATAAATATAAGAATATACATATTGAAACATATCCTAAAGAAAAGGATTATACAGATACTCATATAGCGATAATAAGTGCAATAAAAAATGGTGCTGATAAAATACATATACTTGGAGCAACAGGCACAAGGATGGATCACACATTTACAAATGTATGTAATATGAAAGCGGCATATGATGGCAATGTTGAGTGCTATATATATGATGAACATAATAAAATATATATAGCAGGGGAGAAACAGGGGAGTGTTGAACTTGTCAGCAGCAGACAATATGGAAGATATGTGTCGATTGTTCCAATGTCTGATATGGCAAAAATAAGTCTGACGGGATTTAAATATTCTCTTGATAATTATGAACTTTTACAAGGCTTAAGCATATGCCAGAGTAACGAAATTAAAGCAGAAAAAGCATATATCAGAATATATAAAGGACTTGTTATTGTATTTGAAACTAAGGACTAAAAATGCTTGTATTTATTTCCACATTGTATTAAAATTAACAAAGAGTTGCGTATTTGCAACATAAAAACAAGGGAGGTCTCGTAATGAGTAATACAACACAGGCATTATCAAGGATTGAAGCAATACTTGATGATAGCAGCTTTGTTGAAATCGGTGCTGGTGTGACTGCCAGATCTACAGATTTTAACATTCAGGAAAAGAAGGCTCCATCCGATGGCGTTATTACAGGATACGGAGTTATTAATGGCAATCTTGTGTATGTATACAGCCAGGATGCAACTGTTCTTAATGGTTCTATCGGCGAGATGCATGCTAAGAAGATTTCAGCACTTTATGATTATGCTATGAAGATGGGAGCTCCTGTGATTGGTCTTATTGACTGCGCAGGTTTAAGACTTCAGGAAGCAACAGATGCGCTTGAAGGATTTGGTACAATTTATAAGAAAATGTCTATAGCATCAGGCGTTATTCCACAGATTACAGCAGTTTATGGTAACTGTGGCGGAGGTCTTGCAGTTCTTTCTGCTTTATCTGATTTTACATTTATGGAAGATAGTAAGGCTAAGTTCTTTGTTAACAGTCCTAATGCATTAGATGGTAATAATGAATCCAAGCTTGATACAGCATCAGCTAAGTTCCAGGCAGAAGCTGGTGTGGTTGATTTTACAGGTGATGAGGAAACTATTGCTAATGGAATCAGACAGTTGGTTTCTATGCTTCCTGCTAATAACGAGGAAGATGCTGCTGTTTCAGCTACAACAGATGATCTTAACAGAGCATGCCCGGATATGGCAGCAGAGATTGCAGATCCAGCATTAGCTCTTGCAGATATTGCTGATGATAATGTATTTGTTGAAGTTAAGGCTTCATATGCTAAAGAAATGGTTACGGGATTTATTCAGGTAGATGGAATTACTATTGGTGCCGTAGCTAACAGAACAGCCCTTTATGATGAAGAGGGTGAGGCAGCTGAAAAGTTTGAGCCTGTACTTACAGTTAAGGGTGCTTATAAAGCAGAAAGCTTTGTTAATTTCTGTAATGCATTTGAGATACCAGTGCTTACACTAACTAATGTTAAAGGATTTGAAGCTACAGTTGCAGCAGAGAAAGGAATCGCTATTGCAAGTGCCAAGCTTACATATGCATTTGCTAATGCAGATGTACCTAAGGTTAATGTTATTACAGGAGAGGCTTATGGAAGTGCATATGTTTCTATGAACTCTAAGTCATTAGGCGCTGATCTCGTATATGCATGGCCAACAGCTTCTATCGGTATGATGGATTCACAGCTTGCAGCTAAGATTATGTATGCTGATGAGATAGCTGCCGCTTCTGACGTTACAGCAACTGTTTCAGAGAAAGCAGCTGAATATGCTAAGTTACAGTCAAGTGTTGAGTCTGCAGCAGCAAGAGGATATGTTGATGCTGTAATTGATCCTGAGAATACAAGACAGTATGTAGCAGCTGCATTTGAAATGTTATTTTCAAAAAGAGAGGTTCGTCCTGATAAGAAACATGGAACAGTATAATTAAGAGGTGACAATATGAAAAAGACTAATTTTAAAAAGTTCTTATTGTTATTTAGCATGTTAGTCTGCATATTCACAATGACAGCCTGCGGCAATACACAGATTGATTCTGATTCAGCCAAGGAATCTGTAAAGGATAAGGAAGTTGCTGTTGTTGAGGATAATCTTAAGCAGTGGGCAAAAGACATGATTCTTTACCTTGACAGCAATTCAGGGGAATCAGGAACAGATGCTCTTGTTGCAGATGCAGAATCAGGAAAGACTCTTGATGAGATTAATAATAAGGTATATGTTGTTAATCCTAAGGGAATGAATGTTAAAACAATAGGATTATATAATAGCTGGAATAGTACTAAGGATGAACTTGGAAAGCTTAAACAGGATATTGATTTAAAGAACATTAATGTTAAGGTCAGCGATGATACTGATGAATTGTGTACAATTTCAGTTAAGCTTGCTTATGAAAAGAGAAAATGTTCTTTTGAATTCGTAATCAATACAGATTACACACTGGAAAGTGGAGCTATTAACCCATCATACACAATAGGTGAGAAGATGGGTAAGGCAGGAATGAATACACTTATTGGTATGGGAACTGTATTTGTAGTTCTTATATTCATTTCATTTATTATTTCTCTGTTCAAGTATATAAGCGTATTTGAAAACAGAAAGAAAAAAAAGAAAGAAGACACAACTTCTGTTGGAGTTGACAATGCTATTGCGCAGATTGTTTCAAGTGAAGAAGAGAACTCTTCAGAGAGTGAAATTAATGATCTTGAACTTGTTGCGGTTATTACAGCTGCAATTGCAGCATCAGAAGGAACATCAACAGATGGTTTGGTTGTACGTTCAATCAGAAAGGTTAATAATAGGAGGAAATAATCATGAAGAACTATACAATTACAGTTAATGGTAACGTATATGATGTTACTGTAGAAGAAGGAACAGGCAGCGCAGCTCCAGCAGCTAAGGCAGCCGCTCCTAAAGCAGCTCCAAAGGCTGCAGCTAAGGCAGCAGCACCAGCAGGTGCTCAGGGAGCAGTTAAGGTTAATGCTCCAATGCCAGGAAAGATTCTTAAAGTTAATGCTGCAGCAGGTTCTGCTGTAAAGAAGGGCGATGTTTTAGTTGTCCTTGAAGCTATGAAGATGGAGAATGAAATCTGTGCTCCTCAGGATGGCACAATTGCAACTGTTGAGTGTGCAGCTGGTGATTCTGTAGAGTCAGGTAAGGTATTAGTTTCATTAAATTAATTATGATACTGATATAAAGTGACTTACGGAGGTATAAGATGAGTTATATTATAACAACTTTAGGAAACCTCGTTCACCAGAGTGCATTCTTCGGACTTACATGGGGTAATTACCTTATGGTTCTGGTTGCGTTTGTTTTCCTTTATCTTGCAATTAAAGAAGAATATGAACCTCTGCTCTTAGTACCTATTTCTTTTGGTATGCTTCTTGTAAACCTTTATCCTGACATTATGTTAGCAATAGAGGATTCAAGTAACGGTGTAGGTGGTTTGTTACATTATTTCTATTTACTTGATGAATGGAGTATTTTACCATCACTTATTTTCTTAGGTGTTGGTGCCATGACTGATTTTGGTCCATTGATTGCTAACCCGGCAAGTTTCCTGCTTGGTGCAGCAGCACAGTTTGGTATCTTTGCAGCATACCTTATGGCTGTTCTTATGGGATTCCCAGACAAGGCAGCAGCAGCTATATCAATCATTGGTGGTGCTGATGGTCCTACATCAATATTCCTTGCAGGTAAACTTGGTCAGACTAAGTATATGGGACCTATTGCAGTAGCTGCATATTCATATATGTCACTGGTTCCAATTATCCAGCCACCAATTATGAAGCTTTTAACAACTAAGAAGGAAAGAGAAGTTAAGATGGAACAGTTAAGACCTGTTTCTAAGCTTGAAAAGATTCTCTTCCCTATAGTAGTTACAGTAGTTGTAGTGCTTATTCTTCCTACAACAGCACCACTTGTTGGTATGCTTATGTTAGGTAATCTTTTCAAGGAGAGCGGAGTTGTTAAGCAGCTTGCAGAGACTGCATCTAACGCACTTATGTATATTGTAGTTATTATCCTTGGAACATCAGTAGGTGCTACTACAAGTGCAGAAGCATTCCTTAACCTTGATACATTAAAGATTGTTGCTCTGGGTCTTATTGCATTTGCATTTGGTACGGCAGCAGGTGTATTGTTTGGTAAGATTATGTGTCTTGTTACACATGGCAAGGTTAATCCACTTATTGGTTCAGCAGGTGTATCTGCGGTTCCTATGGCAGCCAGAGTTTCACAGAAGGTTGGTTCTAAGGCAGATCCTTCTAACTTCCTTCTTATGCATGCTATGGGACCTAATGTTGCCGGTGTTATTGGTACAGCGGTTGCAGCTGGTACATTTATGGCCATGTTTGGTGTTATGTAATTTTGCAGATAACAGATCGCACATGCAGGGTTACATGAGCATCAGACAGAAATCATTAGATGATAATTTATAGGAGGATATTATGGCAGAACAGGTTAAAAAACCTTTAAAGATTACAGAGACAGTATTGCGTGATGCACATCAGTCTCTTATAGCTACAAGAATGACAACAGAGCAGATGCTTCCTATCGTAGATAAGATGGATAAGGTTGGTTATCATTCAGTAGAGTGCTGGGGAGGCGCTACATTTGATGCTTCACTCAGATTCCTTAAGGAAGATCCATGGGAAAGACTTCGTAAGCTTAGAGATGGATTCAAGAATACTAAGCTTCAGATGCTTTTCAGAGGACAGAATATTTTAGGTTATAATCATTATGCAGATGATGTAGTTGAATACTTTGTACAGAAGTCAATTGCTAATGGTATTGATATTATCCGTATCTTTGACTGCTTCAATGATTTAAGAAACTTAGAGACAGCTGTTAAGGCTGCTAAGAAAGAAAAAGGACATGCCCAGATTGCTCTTTCTTACACATTAGGTGATGCATATACACTTGATTACTGGAAAGAGACAGCTAAGAGAATTGAAGATATGGGTGCAGATTCTATCTGTATCAAGGATATGGCTGGACTTTTACTTCCATACAAGGCTACAGAGCTTGTACAGGCATTAAAGGATGGTTCATCACTTCCTATCCAGATGCATACACATTATACATCTGGTGTTGCTTCAATGACTTACTTAAAGGCAGTAGAAGCTGGTGCTGACATTATTGATACAGCTATGTCACCATTCTCAATGGGAACATCACAGCCTGCTACAGAGGTTATGGTTGAGACATTCAAGGGTACACAGTATGATACTGGTCTTGATCAGAATCTTCTTGCAGAAATAGCTGATTACTTCCAGCCAATGCGTGAGGAAGCATTAAAGAGCGGACTTATGAATACTAAGGTTCTTGGTGTTAATATCAAGACATTACTTTATCAGGTTCCAGGAGGAATGCTTTCTAACCTTGTATCACAGCTTAAGGAGGCTGGTGCAGAAGATAAGTACAGAGATGTATTAGAGGAAATTCCAAGAGTTCGTAAGGACTATGGTGAACCACCTCTTGTTACTCCTTCATCACAGATTGTTGGTACTCAGGCTGTTCTTAATGTATTACAGGGTGAGAGATACAAGATGATTACTAAGGAGTCTAAGAAGGTTCTTGCTGGTGAATTTGGTCAGACAATCAAGCCGTTTAATCCGGAAGTCCAGAAGAAGGCTATTGGTGATACAAAGCCTATCACATGCCGTCCAGCAGACTTAATTGAGCCACAGCTTGAGAAATTCAAGAATGATCCAGTTGTACAGCAGTACAAGCAGCAGGATGAGGATGTGCTTTCATATGCATTATTCCCACAGGTTGCTACAGAGTTCTTTAAGTATAGAGAAGCTCAGCAGACAAAGGTTGATCCTGCTAAGGCTGATACAGCTAATAAGGCTTATCCAGTTTAATAAGTAATAATAGCCAGACCGTCATGTATGTGAAAACATATGTGGCGGTCTTCTTTATGCGGGCAGAAAGCCTGTAATCCAGAATGTGCCTGCACAAATTATTCATTATATGGCGGATGCAGATAATGAACGATGATGTTCCCCTTGATATAAATGCATTTTGCATGTAAAATTAAAAAGTATAATTAAATCAAAGGAGCACAATTGTGATTAAGTTAGAACGATTTGAAGTTATGAATATGAATAATGCCATCAGAGGGGCAAGAAATCCATTGAACAGCTGGGCAAGAATGGATAGCGGTTTTGATGAGAATGGAAATTTTGTTTTTGGTCCTAACGACCTTGATCTTGCCAAGAGATTATGCAAAGCGGGTTCGGATCATAGAAAGTTCATAAGACAGATATTTGTTACAGTGGATATTACAGCACCACTTTACTGGTGGAAGGAATATGATACATATAAGGTTGGAACAGTTGCTAATTCAACGAGTACAATGCATAAGATTCATAGCAAGCCTTTTGAAATGTCTGATTTTAGTACAGATCATATGACAGATGCAGCACTCGGAATGATGCAGAAGAATATTGATTTTCTTGAAGGTATCAGAACAGAGTTTGTGGAGACTAAGGATAAGAACTTGTGGTACAGTATGATACAGCTTCTCCCAGAAAGCTATAACCAGATGAGAACATGTACTCTCAATTATGAGAATCTTGTTGGGATATATTATTCCAGAAAGGGTCATAAGCTTGCTGAATGGCATGAATTCTGTGATTGGATAAAGGAATTGCCATATTTTAGCGAACTTTTTATAGAAAATGAGTGATATGGAAGATAGTGCAGATGTATTAAGCCTTATTCGTGGCAGAATGAAGGACCTTAGCAAGGGACATAAAAAGATTGCAGAATATATACTTTCAAACTATGAAAAATGTGCTTTTCTCACAGCATCAGGTCTTGGAAAAGAAGTTGGCGTAAGTGAATCAACAGTAGTAAGATTTCCGGCTGCATTAGGTTTTAAGGGGTATCCGGAATTTCAGAGATCATTGGAGAATATTGTCCAGGAAAAGATACATTCGTTTGAAAAGATTGATGTCCTGGGAAAGGACATGTCTACCAATATGGTTCTTAGCAACGTTATGATGATGGATGCAAGAAAGATAGAACATACACTCGAACATATGGATTTTAAGGCGTTTGATATGGCGGTGGAAGATATCCTTAATGCGGACAACATATATGTTATAGGGGTACGCACCTGTGAGCCTCTTGCGGATTTTCTGGGATATTATCTTAAGATGATCAAGAAAAATGTGAATGTGGTAAGAGCAAGTAATTCAAACGAACTGTTTGAGCAGATGATGTACGTGGGAGAGAAGGATGTTGTTATTGGAATAAGCTTTCCGAGGTATTCCATGAGGACATTAAAAGCGATGGAATTTGCAAATAACAGAAAAGCAAGAGTTATATCAATTACTGATTCAGTACATTCACCTATGAATATGTATTCATCATGTAATCTGTTTGCAAGAAGTGATATGGCTTCAATAGTGGATTCTATGGTTGCACCAATGAGTCTTATTAATGCTTTGATAGTTTCTTTATGCATTAGAAAGAGCGATGAAGTAGTAAAAAATATTGAGTTGCTTAATTCAGTAATTGATAATTTCCAGTATACAGGAAATGACGAGATTAATATGCTTGATGAAGATGTTGTTGCTGAATTGAAGAATATGGATAATACGGCACAATACAAAAGTGTCAGATAAGAGAGAACAGAATGAGCAGTGTTTTAATAATTGGCGGCGGTGCGGCAGGAATGATGGCGGCGATTATTGCCGCAAGAAATAATAATGAAGTTACATTGATTGAGAAAAATGAAAAGCTTGGCAAGAAACTGTTTATTACAGGCAAAGGAAGATGTAATTTTACCAATGCTGGAGATGAGGAAGATATATTTAACAGCATTGTCACAAATAAAAAGTTTATGTACAGTTCGTTACGGGGATTCAGTAATTATGACTGCATGGGGTTCTTTGATGAGCTTGGATTAAGATTTAAAATAGAACGGGGAAACAGGGTCTTTCCTGAATCGGATCATTCCTCAGATGTAATATCTGCATTGTCAAGACAGATGAAAAAGCTTGGAGTAAGAGTACTGCTTGACACACAGGTGGTTTCAGTGGAACAGGCAGATGGAAAGTTTGATTCCGTTACAGTTAAGGATGTGTCACATACATATACCATAAAAGCGGATGCATGTATAATCACAACGGGCGGTAACTCTTATGCATCAACTGGTTCAACTGGAGATGGATACAGATTTGCAAAATCTCTGGGACACAGTGTTGAGCAGATTCTTCCAGCTCTTGTTCCTCTTAATGTAAGGGAGGAATGGGAAGAGCTTCTTATGGGACTTAGCCTGAAAAATGTTTCAGTTACATTTTTTGATGGTAACAAAGAAGTGTTTTCGGATTTTGGAGAAATGCTTTTTACTCATTTTGGTGTCAGCGGACCTGTTATTCTTAGTGCAAGCAGTGTTATAACGGGTATTTTAAAAGACAGACCTCTGCGGCTTAGTATTGATTTGAAGCCGGCAATAACACAGGAACAGCTTGATGAGAGAATACTTCGCGATTTCTCTAAAGAACAGAATAAGGCATTTAAGAATTCTCTGGACGAACTTCTTCCTAAGAAACTTATTCCGGTTGTTGTTATGTTATCTGAAATAAAACCTGATAAAAAAGTTAATGAAGTGACCAGGGAAGAAAGACAGAGACTTGTAAGACTGTTAAAGAATTTTGATATGACAGTAACATCAACAAGAGGTTTTAATGAGGCAATCATTACACATGGCGGGGTTAATGTTAAAGAAATTAATCCTACAACTATGGAATCAAAGCTTGTTAAAAATGTGTATTTTGCAGGTGAGGTGCTGGACGTTGATGCTGTAACGGGCGGATTTAATCTGCAGGTTGCATGGTCAACAGCCTATGCTGCAGCCAGCCACATTTGATATATATTAATAAAAGGAGATTAGGATATGGGATCAATAGCAATTGACGGACCTGCAGGAGCAGGAAAAAGCACAATAGCAAAATTACTGGCAAAGGAGCTGGGATATGTTTATGTGGATACAGGGGCAATGTACAGAGCAATGGCTGTATACTTTTCACAGAAAGGAATAGATCCTCTTGACGAGAACGCAATTAACAATTCAGTTAATGATATTGACATAAGCATCGAATATATAGATGGCGTACAGCAGGTTATTCTTAATGGAGAAAATGTAACATCACTCTTAAGAACTGAGGAAACAGGAAAGATGGCATCAAAGACATCTAAGTATGCTGCGGTAAGAAGCAAGCTCCTTACATTACAAAGAGGACTGGCAAAGAAGACAGATGTTATTATGGATGGAAGAGATATAGGGACAACAGTACTTCCAGATGCATTTGCAAAGATATATCTTACAGCAAGTTCAGATGCAAGAGCTAAGAGAAGATATGATGAACTTGTTGAAAAGGGCGAGAAGTGTGATTATGAAGCTATAAAGGAAGATATAGAAAAAAGAGACTATGAAGATATGAACAGAGAAATATCTCCTTTAAAACAGGCTGATGACGCAGTTCTTGTTGATACATCAGATATGAATATTGAACAGGTTGTTGAAACGTTGAGAAAAATAATTGATGATAAAAAGGCGGGAAAGTAATTGAAAGAGGTAATACTTGCCAAGTCGGCGGGATTCTGTTTTGGAGTTCAGCGTGCCATGAATACAGTGTATTCAGAAGCTGATAATAAAAATGTATATACTTATGGTCCAATTATTCACAATACAGAGGTTGTGAAGGATCTGGAGGCTAAAGGTATTAAAGCAATTAATGATATATCAGAAATGGAGTTACCGGATGATTCAACTGTGATAATAAGATCACACGGAGTGTCAAAAGCGGTATATGAATCTATTAAATCGAGCGGTGCTTCTATTGTGGATGCAACATGTCCGTTTGTGTTGAAAATTCACAAGATTGTTAAAGATGCAAGTAAGGCAGGAGACCAGATAGTTATAATTGGAAATGAAAATCATCCAGAGGTTGAGGGAATAATGGGATGGTCTGAAACACCTGTATATGTTATTGATTCAGTAGAGAAAGCAGAAGAATTGAAACTGGACAGTACTAAAAAGGTGTGTGTAGTATCGCAGACGACATTTAATTACAAGAAATTTCAAGATTTAGTTGAAATTATACAGAAAAAAGGTTACAATATTAACATTAGTAATACGATTTGTAATGCGACTGAGGAGCGTCAGAGTGAGGCGAGACAGATAGCCCAGAGAGCTGATGCTATGATTGTTATAGGGGACAGCAGTAGTTCAAACACTCGTAAACTGTATGAGATCTGCAAGATGGAATGTCAGAACACCTTTTACATTCAGACTCTTAGCGGCCTTGAGCTGGATAAGCTTGAATCGTCAGACTGCATAGGTATTACAGCAGGGGCATCAACCCCAAACAATATCATTGAGGAGGTTTATACTAATGTCAGAAGAAAGCTTTGCACAGATGTTAGATAACGAAGAATGGAAGGAAATTCATACAGGTGAAGTTGTAGACGGCACTGTTATTGATGTTAAGGAAGATATGATAGTCCTTAATATTGGTTATAAGGCTGATGGAATTATCACTCGTTCAGAGTACACTTCAACTCCAGGAGTTGATCTTACTACTGTAGTCTCAGTTGGAGATGAGATGAAGGCTAAAGTGCTCAAACTTAATGATGGAGAGGGACAGGTTCTTCTTACATATAGAAAGCTTGTTGCTGATAACGGCAATAAGAAACTTGAGGAAGCTTATAACAATAAGGAAGAGCTCACAGGAACAGCTAAGACTATCAAGGGTGGTCTTGAAGTTATTGTTGATGAGGCAAGAGTATTTATTCCTGCAAGTCTTGTGTCAGATACATTTGTTAAAGATTTATCTGTATACAATGGCAAGGAAGTTACATTTGTTATAACAGAGTATGATCCTAAGAACAGAAAGATCATTGGTGACTGCAAGCAGCTTATCGTTGCTAAGAAGAAAGCAGCAGCAGAAGAGATTCTTTCTAAGATTCATGAGGGAGATACAATTGAAGGAACAGTTAAGAATGTTACAGATTTCGGTGCATTCATTGACTTAGGAGGAGTAGATGGACTTCTTCATATTTCTGAGATGTCTTGGGGCAGAACAGAGAATCCTAAGAAAGTATACAAGGTTGGAGATTCTGTTAAGTGCTTTATTAAAGAGATTAATGGAGATAAGATTGCACTTTCAGTTAAGTATCCAGATCTTAACCCATGGAACAATGCAGCAGAGAAGTATGCTGTAGGTAATGTTGTTAAGGGTGTAGTTGCCAGAATGACAGATTTTGGTGCATTTGTTCAGTTAGAGGATGGAATTGATGCATTACTTCATGTTTCACAGATTTCAAGAGAGCATATTGAAAAGCCATCAGATGTACTTTCTATTGGACAGGAAATCGAAGCTAAGGTAGTTGACTTTAATGAAGCTGATAAGAAGATCAGCTTAAGTATTAAGGCATTACTTAACGACAACGAAGCTCAGGAAGAAGCTCCAGCAGAAGAAGAGTAATTAAAGATATTATAGGGGTTGTTTTCACAGCCCCTATTTTTAAATGTATTTTTTGAATGAAAGATAGACACGGCCTTTTTTGGTTTCTTTACCGCAACCCTGATATATGAACTTGCCTGTTCCACGGATAACAAGTATATCATCAGCCTTTAATTGATAGCTGTTGTTTTCCATCTGCCGGCTGTTAATGAATATCTTTCGTGAACGGAATAATTCTACTGCCTGACTACGGCTTAGCTTTGTAAGGCTTGCAACAGCAGCATCAATTCTTTCACTGGCAGCGAGAACTTCAATATCTTCAAGCTCAGGAGAACATTCTATATCATTAATATCAGTTTTTATGCATTGTATATGAGTATGCTTTACTGTTGATAGATTATCAAGTATAAAATCAGCAATATGAGATACACAGTACAGATAAGCACATTTTTCTTTAATTATTATATCACCAAGCATTTCACGCTTGATGCCAAGATTCATAAGGGCACCAAGATAATCCCTGTGAGAGAGCGTTTCGGCATATTTTTCTATAAGAGGAGATATTTTTATAAGAGTTATTGGGAAATTGTCTTCATAACCCAGAGTTTCATAAGAACCGAACTGAATCATCTGGCGTTCACATGCGTCACTTCCTCCGTATAATTTAAAAGCTACGAAGTTAAGTGAGCTTTTCATCTGGGCAAAAACAGCCTGTTCATTAATATCCAGAAAGTTAGTATATGTATATATGTTCTGCCTGAAAGAGCGGTTGGCAGCATCCATTATTTTATTTTTTAAAAGAGATTCATTATCCATGTATGTTTAAATTGTCCTTTCATGTTTTAAAAAAGTATGATAGAATTATAACAGAGTTTAGAATATTTTACATTACATTTGTTTCGTGGGACAATGTAGAAAAGAGGAGTTATGATTAAGGATTACGAAGAGTTCAAGAAGTTTGTTCTGAATCTTACAACAATTGACCTTAATGCTTATAAGGAAAAGCAGATGAAGAGGCGTATTGACACGCTTATTGCAAGACATAAGTATGATGGTTATGACAGCTATTGCAAGGCAATAAAAGAAGATGCGAACTTACGGGATGAGTTTGTTAATTACCTTACTATTAATGTATCGGAGTTTTACAGGAATCCGGCTTTGTGGAAGACATTGGAAGATGTTATTCTACCAGATCTTATAAGCAAGTTTGGAACGAAGCTGAAAATATGGAGCGCAGCATGTTCTACAGGTGATGAACCATATTCGCTTGCCATGGTACTTGCTAAGAAGATACCTATGAGAGATATTAAGATAATTGCTACTGATATTGATGATCAGGTACTGGAAAAGGCGAAAGATGGAGTTTATGGAGCTAACAGCATAAAGGGACTTCCTAAGGAGTTTCAGGACAAATATTTTGATAAAATGGGAGACCGCTTTTATAAGATATCTGATGATATTAAAAAATGCGTTGAATTTAAAAAGGGCAACCTTCTTAAAGATGCATATCCAACAGGCTGTCATCTGATTTTGTGCAGGAATGTTCTTATATATTTTACTGAAGAAGCTAAAAGAGATGTGTATGCTAAGTTTAACAAGTCTCTTGTGACAGATGGATGTCTGTTTGTGGGAAATACTGAGCAGATAATAGGTTATAAGGAACTGGGATATAGTTATCAGCATCTGTTCTTTTACAGAAAAACTAATTAATAAAATGTGCAGCCAGAGACGGATTTGTTCTGGCTGCACATTTTTTTATGAAAGAATATGGTTTATAACAGAATGTATGTATTTGCTGGTGCTGTCTGAGTTATTTAACAGTACATCATCTGCATTGCAGTAATTTGCAGATGATGAATAATCCTTTTTAAAAACATTTAAATCACAATTATCATAAAGAGGAAGAAAAATACCGCTCTTTTTGGTGTAACAGTTGGAAACACTGCATTTCACACGGCTGTTATTGTCTACATACTGTGCAATGCTTTTGTGTACAGCTTCATCTTCTGATGGAAGGTAATAATAATTCTTATAGTCTTTAAAGAAATATTTCATGGTATCTGATATAACAGGAATCATAATGGATAACGTGCTGTTCTTAATCATGAGGTGTATATCGTCAAGACATATATGTCTGTCAACAGGGACATTTACCGGTAGTGAACACTCGGAAATTAACCTGAGAATTGCGTTGCCATAGGAGTCTGTATCCTTATCTATGACAGCACTGTCAACTGTGTAAGAATTCATTATTACTGCGTAATAGGAGATGAGTGGCAGCAGGCTTAACATTCCTTCTATATCATCATGATTATGAAGGAGCAGGAGCTTCTTATAATCACTGGATGCTGTACTGGAAGGATTTGCAGCAAATTTCTTGTATATTTCAATAAGTTCACCGCCTGAATACATATCTTCACGTTCTATTCCGAGAAAATGTTCAATGGTTTTCTGTTTATAATCTGGAAGAGACAGAAGAGATTTACATTTTCTGGCAGTCTTGTATAAATCAAGGCTTTCGAGCTGTGAAAGGTCAAGCTTAACATTCAGATGAGCTGCGCGTTCAGTAATGAAAGGAATATCGAACGCATCTCCGTTAAAATGTATCAGAGTATGAAAGTCTTTAAGAAAATCATTAAATGCAGACAGAACATATGCTTCATCTGAATCGGACTCAGCAAGCCATTGTGAATAGCAGGATATTCCATCGCGGAAATATACAGCGCCTATAAGATAGACTATATTATAATTTCTTGAAAAACCTGTGGTTTCTATATCAAAGAAGCAGATATGGTCAGTATCCGGACATATTGTTTTAAGAATAGCAGTGTCTGCAGCTGTTTGCAGAGTATCGTTAATATTTATCATGTAATATCCTCACTGTAATAGTTTGACCAGCCAAACTGATTGTTAAAAAAGTACTCATTTTCTCTTATTATATAGGAATGTATACGCAAAAAAAAGTAGATTTTTGGCATTTATTGAGATAAAATGTTATTTAATAAAAACTTTATAAGGAGAAATATGTCATGGGAAAGTGTACATTTAAAGGTGGATGTCATCCATATGACGGTAAAGAGTTTTCAAAAGATAAGCCAATCAAAGAACTCTTTCCAGCCGTAGGTGAGATGGTATTCCCACTTTCACAGCACATCGGCGCACCTGCTAAACCAGTTGTTGCTAAGGGCGACTACGTTCTTGCAGGTCAGTTGATTGCCGAAGCAGGTGGATTTGTTTCAGCTAATATTCATTCATCTGTGTCGGGTACTGTTAAAGCAATTGAACCTAGAACATTAGCTACAGGCGGTAAATGTAATTCCATCATCATAGAAAATGATGGTGAATTCAAGGAAGTTGAATATACACCAATGAAGTTTGAAGAACTTACAAAGAATGTTATATTAGACAGAATTAAGGCAGCAGGTGTAGTAGGAATGGGAGGAGCTGGTTTCCCAACTAATGTTAAGCTCTCTCCAAAGAATCCTGAGGCTATAGATTACATTATCGTTAATGGTGCAGAGTGTGAACCTTATCTTACATCCGATTACAGAAGATTATTAGAAGAGTCAGATAAGATTGTTTTAGGGTTAAAGGTTGCACTTAAGATTTTTGATCATGCTAAAGGTATTATCGGAATTGAAGATAATAAGCCAGAGGCAATAAGAATCATGCAGGAAGCAGTAGCATCTGAACCTGATATTGAGGTTAAGCCATTAAAGACTAAGTATCCACAGGGAGGAGAACGTAGTCTTATATATGCAACAACAGGAAGAGCTATTAATTCAAGCATGCTTCCAGCTGATGCAGGATGTATCGTACATAATGTTGATACTATATTCTCAATCTATCTTTCAGTTATAGAGGGTAAGCCACTTACTAAGAGAATATGTACAGTTACAGGTGACGGAGTCAAGGAACCTGGTAACTTCTATGTTTGGTTAGGTACTAATTACAGACAGCTTCTTGAGGCTGCAGGAGGTCCTGTCGGAGAGCCTGAGAAATATATTTCAGGTGGTCCTATGATGGGATTTGCGATGTATAGTCTTGATGTACCTGTTGTTAAAGGAAGTTCATCACTTCTTGTATTCCAGAATGATATCGTATCTAAGATTGAGTCATCTGCATGTATAAGATGTGGCAAATGTGGTGAAGCATGTCCAGAACATCTTCTTCCAGCAAAGCTTGCAGGTTTTGCATCACGTAATGATGAAGAAGGCTTTACTAAGTTTGATGGTATGGAATGTGTAATGTGCGGAAGCTGTTCATATGTCTGTCCAGCTAAGAGACCTTTGACACAGCAGATCAAGGCAATGAGAAGTACAGTACTTGCTAATAGAAGAAAGAAGTAGAAAGGTGGGCAATCAAAGTGAGTGAGATTTTTAATGTATCAACTAATCCTCATGTGCGAAGCGGGAATACTACTCAGACTATAATGAGAGATGTTCTTATAGCTTTAACTCCTGCCAGCATATTTGGTATAGTTAATTTCGGTCTCGATGCACTGCTTCGTATAGTAATTGGTATTGTTACTTGTGTAGCGTGTGAGGCATTATATCAGTATTTTATGCATAAGAAAGTTACTGTTTCAGATTTAAGTGCGGCAGTAACAGGTCTTCTTATTGCATTAAATATTCCATCAACATTAAATGTTGGTTTTGAAATCGTAGGATGTGTATTCGCAATTATCGTAGTTAAGCAGCTTTTCGGAGGACTTGGACAGAACTTTATGAACCCAGCTCTTGCAGCAAGATGCTTCCTTCTTATTGCATATACAGGTCCAATGACTAATTTCGTTACATCTAACGGATTTTTAGATGCATATTCAGGAGCAACACCTCTTGCACTCCTTAAGCCGGGTGCAGAATCAACAGGAGTTGTTTCATTAGCTAAGATGTTTATTGGTACAACTGGTGGTGTTATCGGTGAGACTTCAGCAATCTGCCTTCTTTTAGGTGGTATTTACCTTCTTGCTAGAAAGGTTATTAACTGGAGAATACCTGTAACATATATAGGTGTATTTGCAGTGCTTATATTCCTTTTTGCACCAGGACATCATTTCGATGTGATCTACATGCTTGAGGAAGTATGCGGTGGCGGACTTTTACTTGGCGCTATATTTATGGCAACAGATTATGTAACTTCACCAATTACACCTAATGGTAAAATCGTATTCGGATGCTGCTTAGGACTTCTTACATTCATTTTCAGAATGTTTGGTGGTTCTGCAGAGGGTGTTTCTTACGCAATTATATTCTGCAACCTCTTAGTTCCTCTTATTGAGAGAGTGACAGTTCCTAAGTCATTTGGTAAGAAGAAGCCAGAGAAGAAAGCAAAGGAGGCTGCATAATATGAAGAAAATAGTTAAAGACGCATTAATATTATTTGCAATAACTCTTGTTGCCGGAATTCTCCTTGGTGTTGTATATCAGATAACACTTGATCCTATTGCCAAGGCTAATGAGAATGCCAAGGAAAAAGCTTATATGGCAGTTCTTGCAGATGCTGACAGCTTTGAGACAATTGATACACTGCCTTCTGATGATGAGATCAATGCTTCATCAGATATTGACTTTTCTAAGGATAAGGTCAATGAAGTTGCTATAGGAAAGAAAGGTAGCGAGACAGCAGGTTACGTTGTAACAGTTACAGACAGTGATGGTTACGGCGGAGATATTAAGTTTACAGTAGGTATCTCAACAGATGGAAAGGTACTTGGTGTATCATTCCTTTCAATCAGCGAAACTGCCGGACTTGGTATGAGAGCTAAACAGGACCCATCATTTACATCACAGTTTACAGCTAAGTCTGATGCGGTTGCATCATTCTCAGTAGTAACAGATGGTTCAGCATCAGAAAGCAATGCTAATATTGATGCAATCGGTGGTTCTACAATTACTTCTAAAGCAGTCACAAAGGGCGTAAATTATGCACTTGCAGTTTATAAGCTTGTGTCAGGAAACTAGGGAGGTGTGAACGTTGAATAAATGTATAGAAAGACTTTATAATGGTATTATTAAAGAGAATCCTACCCTGGTACTTACACTTGGTATGTGTCCAACACTTGCGGTTACTACATCAGCAATCAATGGTATAGGTATGGGACTTTCTTCTACAGTAGTACTTGCTTTATCCAATCTTATGATTTCATTACTTCGTAAGGTTATTCCAGATGGTGTGAGAATGCCAGCGTTTATCGTTGTAGTTGCATCATTTGTTACAATGGTACAGTTCCTTATGCAGGGATTCCTGCCAAGTCTGTACGATTCACTTGGAATTTATATTCCTCTGATAGTTGTTAACTGTATTATTCTTGGACGTGCAGAAGCATATGCATCTAAGAATCCTCCAATTCCTTCTTTCTTTGATGGAATAGGTATGGGACTTGGATTTACATTTGCAATTACAATCCTTGGAGCAATAAGAGAACTTATTGGTGGCGGTACAATTCTTTCAGATGGTACTAACGCATTATTTGATCTCTCAACAATTGGCTATACACCAGCAAGCATCTTTATTCTTGCGCCTGGAGCATTCTTTGTTCTTGCATTCATGATTGCACTTATGAACAGAATTAAGAGAAAGAAAGGCATGAAGCCAGCAGAAGTTCCAGATTATACAGAAGAGATTGAAGAAGCTAAGGCTGAGGCTAAGAATAACTAAGGGAGGTAAATATGGGATATTTTTCACAGTTATTATTGATAGCTGTAAGTACAGCGATTGTCAATAATGTAGTTTTGAGCCAGTTCCTCGGTTTGTGTCCTTTCCTTGGAGTTTCTAAGAAGATAAACACAGCAGCAGGAATGGGAGGCGCTGTTATAGGCGTTATCACAATTTCATCAGCTGTCTGCAGTCTTATATATGACTGTATACTTACACCACTTAAGCTTACATATCTGAATACAATCGTATTCATTCTTGTAATTGCAGCATTGGTTCAGTTTGTTGAAATGTTTTTAAAGAAGACATCACCATCTCTTTACGAAGCACTTGGTGTGTACCTTCCACTTATTACAACTAACTGTGCAGTACTTGGTATTGCACTTACTAATGTACAGAATTACAATACAGCAGCAGGACTTAATATTGCCCAGAAGCTTGGTGATTCTGTAGTCAGCGGATTAGGAACTGCTATTGGTTTTACAGTAGCAATAATAATTATGGCTGGTATTAGAGAAAGAAACGAATTCAATGATGTTCCGGAAAGCTTTAAGGGAATGCCAATTGTATTACTTACAGCAGGACTTATGGCTATCGCATTCTTTGGATTTTCAGGTATTATTTAAGAGGAGGAAGACAAGATGTCAGGAATAATTATTGCTGCAGTTGTTGTAAGCTGCACAGGTTTACTTCTTGGACTTTTCCTCGGAGTAATGGGTAAGAAGTTCTACGTTGAAGTAGATCAGAAAGAAATTGATGTAAGAGCAGAACTTCCAGGTAACAATTGTGGTGGCTGCGGATATGCCGGATGTGATGCACTTGCTAAAGCAATTGCTGCAGGAGAAGCTCCAGCTAATGCATGTCCAGTTGGTGGTGCACCAGTTGCAGCCCAAATTGGTGCAATCATGGGCGAGGAAGTTGGAGAGTCAGTAAGAATGACAGCATTTGTAAAATGTGCTGGTGACTGTGACAAGGCTAAAGAGAATTATGTATATTCAGGAGCTATGGATTGTACAGCAATGAACGTTGTTCCTAATGGTGGTTCTAAGGCATGTACATATGGATGTATGGGATATGGTTCATGTGTTAAGGCATGTCCGTTTGATGCAATTCATGTTATCAATGGTATAGCAGTAGTAGATAAGGGCAAATGTAAAGCTTGTGGCAAATGTGTTGCTACATGTCCAAGACACCTTATTGAAATCATTCCATACAAGAGTAACTATACAGTTAACTGTTCATCTAACGACAAGGGTAAAGATGTTATGTCAGCATGTTCTGTTGGATGTATCGGATGTATGTTATGTACAAAGCAGTGTGAGTTCGGCGCTATCACAGTAGAAAACAACATTGCACATATTGATTATTCAAAGTGTACAGGTTGTGGAAAGTGTGCTGAGAAGTGCCCTAAGAAGATAATACATCTTCATTGATAATTTAATCACAATAAGTTATAATAAGAAACTGCCATAGGCTATGCTTATGGCAGTTTCTAAGTTTATGAAAAGAGAAGATACACTTATGGCGAAAACTAAAATACAGTTATCAAAGTTATATAATTGTCTGAATTCCAGAAAATCCATATATTTTCTGGTTTATTCGGTTATTTTTGTGGTTGTTGCTATAGGTGTGTTTTCTTTTTATTTTTTTGCAGGGAAAACATTTATATGGGAAGTCGATGGCTGGGAACAGCATTATAAGGCACTCATATACTATTCCCAGTATTTAAGGGATTTCTTTAAGAACATATTCATTAATCATCAGTTTGCGGTGTCACAGTGGGATTTTGCAATTGGAGAGGGAAGTGATATTCTTGGAACTTTCCATTACTATGTCATAGGAGATCCATTTGCATTTTTCTGTTTTCTTTTCCCTGCAAAATATATGTATGTCTTTTATGAGGCAATGATAATTTTAAGGATATATCTGTCAGGTATAGTATTTTCAGAATTATGTTTTTATATGGGACATGAGAGAAAATATGTATTGCCAGGTGCTGTCAGTTATACATTCTGTTACTGGGCAATTTATAATGCAGTAAGACATCCTTTTTTCCTTAATCCATTGTTATATTTTCCAATGCTTGTTCTTGGGGTGGAGAAGATTATAAGAGAGAAAAAATCAATATTATTTACAGTTACAGTAACACTTGCAGCTGTAAGTAATTTTTATTTCTTCTATATGCTTGTTCTTACGACGATAATATATGTTGTAATCAGATTTGTTTTCATGTATGGAAAGAATATAAGAGATTGGGGTAAAGGAATTTTAAGGCTTGCAGTGTCATCAATAACAGGTTTATGTATGGCAGGTGTTATATTTCTTCCAGTGTTATATTTCTTTATGTCTGACAGCAGATTTAATTCATCTAATAAACTTAACCTGTTGTATCCATTCTCTTATTATGTAAAATTACCAGGATTTTTCACTATAGAGGGTGATAATTTCTGGACATGCATGGGCTTTGCAATACCTGTTCTTCTGGCAGTATTTCTTATGTTTAAGGAACGCAGGAACAACAGGCAGTTAAAAACATATTTTATTACATGTGTTGTTATAATGCTTATTCCACTATTTGGACAGATACTGAATGGATTATCATATATGTGTAACAGATGGATATATGCATTTGCATTATTATGTGCATATATTCTTGTGAAATTAATGCCACGGCTCATAGCTCTTGGACGTAAAGATATTAAATTCCTGTCTATAGCACTGGCTGTTTATTTTGCTGTATGTATGTGTGTAAAGTATTCAAGAAACTGGAAACTTGTATGCGTTATAGTTATAGGGACGTTGCTTCTTGTTGTACTTTCTTGCAGAAAGGCTGCTGATGAATTAAAGATTACAGCCGTTGTAGCTGCGGTTATGCTGGCCTGCATTTCTAATGGAATATGGAAAAATGCACCATTTGGTGATAATTATGCTGCTGAATGTATCAGCATTAAGCAGGCGCAGGAAGAGGTTTACGGAAATGACTACCAGCTTATAAAGGAAAGTGATGGAAGCAAAACATCAAGATATTCAGGAAGCGCTCTTACATATAATGCTAACAGTATTAATGGAATATCGTCATCTAATCTTTACTGGACACTTACTAATTCGTATGTGTCAAAGTTCAGATATGACTGTGCAATAAGACTGGATACATTACTGCCTCACAAATATACAGGATATGATGACAGAACGTATCTTCTGACACTTGCTTCGACATCAGGATATATTATTCCTAAAAGTGGAGGTGTAGTTCCATATGGATTTACTTATGAAACAGAGAATGATAAGTATGTCCTGTATAAGAATGATAATGCACTGCCTCTTGGATATACATATGATAAAGCAGTTAACAAGTCGCAATGGGAAACACTTAACTATGCTGACCGGCAGAAGGCCATGCTTGAAGCTGTTGTTATTTCAAGGGGAGATGGAAAAGATACACAAGATATGCTTGCTAACCGGGTGGATACATCAGACCTGTTATATGACAGTAAGGAACAGCCGTACACTTTATCATATAATGATGATGATATACAGATTGGTGATGGTTCATTTGCAGTTACTAGAGCAGGTGCAGAAGTTACATTTAACTTTGATGGAGTTAAGAATAGCGAAACATATTTTAATATTAACGGGTTAGAGTATGAAGGCGCATCTGAATTCCAGCTGTATTATGGTAATAAAAAATATGATCCACAGGATGTATATTCTAAGGACAGATGGAAGAGCCTTTCCGCGGCGCAAAAAAGGCGTATATTCAAGAATTTTATATACTGGACACAGTCAACAAGCAGTGTTACACTTGATTTTACGACCGACACCGGAATATCAAAATCAATGAATTATTTTACCCGTGATTACAGCTATTATAGTAACCAGCATGATTTTGTTGTGAACATGGGATATTCAACAGGAAATGTAAGCTCAATAACAGTGAGGTTCCAGAAAATAGGCGTATATTCATATGACGACATTAATATAATTTCACAGCCAATGGACAGGTTTCTGGATGAGGTGGCAGAATTAAAGAAGAATACTCTTGAAGATGTTAAGACTGGTAATAACAGCGTCACTGGAAACATTGAGATTGACACAGATAAGTACCTGTGCCTGACGATACCATATTCAAAGGGATGGAAGGTATATGTTGATGGTGTTAAGGATAAGCTGTATAATGCCAATGGGCAGTATATGGCGGTATATCTTACGAGTGGAAAACATGATATACGATTGGAGTATTCTACGCCACTTTTAAAAGAAGGTGCATATGTTTCTTTAATTGGCATCATAATGTTTGCTGTCGGAATAATAATTGATAAATACAGAAAGAAGAGGAATGTGTAATGTATAGAGAAGTTGCTAAGCTTATAATATATGGTAATCATGAGGATACGATTCTTATGAAAATGTCCGAAATATTCAAAAAGTTTGACAGGGATGAGGAAACGTCGGATAAACTTATAAGTGATATATATGAGCAGATAAAGAGAATACTTGAGGTTGCAACAGATTATGGATTTGATAAGAATTTGTGGCACAATTATCTTACATTTTATCTTATAACTAATGAGAATCCATTCAGTCTTACATGTGAGAAAGTCGGAGCCAATGATGGAAGTGTTAATGAATTTGCAAAGAATGATTTTAAAGTATTTATGAATCTTTTTAATTATGATTTCAGACCTATTGAGGAAGCACTTGGAATTAACTGTTTTTCATTAATATCTGATTATAAGGCTATTGTTAAGAAAGAACTTATGTATAACAAGAATGTAAGTGAGAAGGTTCAGGCATTAAGCCTTAAACTCGAAACAGCAAAGAATGAGGATGAGTTCTTTAATTATGTTACAGATTTCTATAAGGCATATGGTGTAGGAATGTTTGGACTTAACAAGGCATTCAGGGTAATTGGTGGAGATAATGGCGTTACATTTACACCAATCAATAATATGGATAAGGTTATGTTAGATGACCTTATCGGATATGAAATCCAGAAGAAGAAGCTTGTGGAGAATACAGAAGCTTTCGTTCAGGGAAGAAAAGCCAACAATGCACTTCTTTTTGGTGACAGCGGAACAGGTAAGTCTACATCTATCAAGGCTATTGTCAATGAATACTACGATCAGGGACTCAGAATGATAGAGATATATAAGCATCAGTTCAAGGATTTATCTAATGTTATTGCAAGTATTAAGAACAGAAATTATAAGTTCATAATATATATGGATGACTTGTCTTTTGAGGAATTCGAGATAGAGTACAAGTTCTTAAAAGCTGTAATTGAAGGCGGTGTAGAGACTAAACCAGATAATATTCTTATATATGCTACATCTAACAGAAGACATCTTATCAAGGAAACATGGAATGACAGAAATGATATGGAGAACAATAACGGACTTCACAGATCAGATACTATTGAAGAGAAACTTTCATTAGTTAACAGATTTGGATGCCAGATAAGCTACTCTAAGCCATCACAGAAGGAATTCTTTGATATTGTTATAGGTCTTGCAAAGAAGAATAATGTTAATATGACTGATGAAGAACTTATGGCAGAAGCTAATAAGTGGGAACTTTCACATGGTGGAATATCAGGAAGAACTGCACAGCAGTTTATTAATTACTGCCTGGGTAAGTAATACATATAACGTGAAAGAATGGAGATTAATATGATTTCTTATATTAAAGGTGAACTTACTGAAATCTTTAATGATATGATTGTTGTGGAAAGTAATGGGATTGGATATAATATCAATGTCCCGGTATCAGTTATTGAGCAGATATCATCCATAGGAAATAAAGTTAAGATATATACTTATCTTAATGTTAAGGAAGATGAATGCAGCCTGTTTGGATTTCTTACAAGAGATGACCTTAATATGTTTAAAATGCTTATAAGTGTCAATGGAATTGGACCAAAGGTTGCAGTCGGAGCACTCTCCAATATTTCTTCAGATGATTTAAGGTTTGCAGTATTATCTGATGATGTTGCAGCAATCAAAGCTCTTCCGGGAATAGGACCTAAGACTGCACAGAAACTTATAATAGAATTAAAGGATAAGTTAAAGCTTGATGATGTATTTGAAGCTGCTCTTGCAAGAAATACCCAGGGCAGTGCTACCCAAACGGGTAGTAGTAATGTTGTGATGATCAGGAATGATGCTGTGGAAGCACTGGTTTCATTAGGCTATTCAGGAAAAGATGCACTTAACGCTGTTAAAGCAGTCGAAGATATAGAGAATAAGGATTCAGAGACAGTCCTTAAGGAAGCGCTGAAGAATCTTGCTATTTTATAATTACGAATATATTGAAAGAGAGCAGATATGGAAAAGAGGATTATTTCAACACAGATAACTGAAGAGGATTATGGTATTGAGAATTCTTTAAGACCATTAACACTAGATGATTATGTCGGACAGGATAAGGTAAAGAGAAATCTTAAAGTATACATAGAGGCTGCTAAGGAAAGAGGAGAGGCTCTGGATCATGTGTTGTTTTATGGACCTCCGGGACTTGGAAAGACAACACTTGCTGGAATTATATCCAATGAAATGGGCGTTAATATAAAGGTAACATCAGGACCGGCAATAGAAAAACCGGGAGATATGGCAGCAATACTTAGTAATCTCAATGAGGGCGATATTCTGTTTGTAGATGAAATCCACAGGCTCAACAGACAGGTTGAGGAAGTTTTATACCCTGCCATGGAAGATTATAAGATAGATATAATGATTGGAAAAGGTGCAACTGCAAGATCAATAAGGCTTGACCTGCCACAATTTACACTGATAGGAGCAACAACAAGAGCCGGACTTTTATCAGCACCATTGAGAGACAGATTCGGAGTTGTCAGTCATATGGAATTCTATACTGTTCCTGAGCTTGAGAAGATAATCATACGTTCAGCTTCAGTTCTTAATGTTGATATAGATTCACAGGGTGCACATGAGCTTGCACGGCGTTCAAGGGGAACTCCAAGACTTGCTAACAGGCTTTTAAAAAGAGTCAGGGATTTTGCACAGATCAAGTATAACGGACATATAACAAAGGAAGTTGCTGATTATGCACTTAATCTGCTTGATGTTGACAGGGATGGACTTGACAGGAACGACAGAATAATATTATCTACTATAATAGATAAGTTTGATGGAGGACCTGTAGGAATTGAAACTCTTGCCGCAGCAATTGGAGAAGATTCAGGAACTCTTGAGGATGTATATGAACCATATCTTATACAGAATGGATACATAAACAGAACGCCAAGAGGAAGAGTGGCAACTAAAGCAGCTTATGATAATCTTGGATGTATATTTAATCAGGATGATCAGGAATGAATATAATATTTGAACTTTTAAGTTGAATAAGACATGTTATTATTATATACTTAATATGTTTATTTATATACAATGGAGGGGACTTATGTCATCAAAGAATACAACAGAAGTGATTCTTGGAGGAAAAGTAATAAGGCTTAGCGGATATGAAAGCGAAGAGTATCTTCAGAGAGTTGCATCATATATTAATAATAAGCTTGCAGAATTTAATAAAGATGAAGCATACAGACGCATGTCTGGGGAGTTCAGAACTAATTTGATGTATCTTAATATTGCAGATGATTATTTTAAAGCCAAAAAGCTTGGGGATGGTCTTTCTCTCGAAATAGAAAGCAAGGATAAGGAAATATATGATCTTAAGCATGAACTTATAGCAGCCCAGATAAAGGCTGAGAGTTCTGCTAAAGAGATTAAGGAACTCAAAAGTGAGATATCAAAGTACCAGAAGAATATTGTTAAGCTTGAAACAGAGCTTAATGATTCAAAGAAATAATAACAGGCTGTTGCAATTTGATTTTGCAACAGCTTTTTTATACAGACTCCGGAAAAGGTGGTTATATATATGACTGTTAATGAGAAAAAATGTCCTGTTGAGGTACTCGCACCAGCAGGCTCTTTTGATATTATGAAAGCAGTTATTGCTGCAGGGGCAGATGCTGTTTATCTTGGCGGTAACATGTTTGGGGCAAGGGCATTTGCTAATAATTTCAGTAAAGAAGAATTGATTGAGGCAATAGAGTATGCTCATATATTTGGAAGAAAGATATACCTTACAGTTAATACGCTTGTAAAACAAAAAGAAATAAATAATAGTCTTATTAGTTATCTGACACCTTTTTATGAGGCTGGGTTAGATGCGGTTATTGTTCAGGATATGGGAGTATTCAGACTTGTAAAAGAGAATTTTCCGGATATGGATATTCATGCAAGTACACAGATGACACAGACTGGAATATATGGAAGCAGGCTGTTAAAGGAAGCAGGGGCGTCAAGAATAGTTACTTCCAGAGAGATGTCTCTTAAAGAAATAAAAAGTCTCCATGATGAAGTAGATGTTGAAATAGAAAGCTTTGTACATGGTGCATTATGTTACTGTTACTCAGGACAATGCCTGCTTAGCAGTTTTAATGGAACCAGAAGTGGAAACAGGGGACGATGTGCACAGCCGTGCAGGATGCCTTTTGATGTATATGACAAAGGCAGGCTTATTAATGACAAGAAGCATCAGTATGCGTTGAGTCCTAAAGATATGTGTGCACTTGAAATACTTCCTGATGTAATAGAGAGTGGCGTGTATTCTCTTAAAATTGAGGGAAGAATGAAAAATGTTACATATGCAGCGGGGGTAACTGCTCTTTATAGAAAATATGTAGACATGTATCTGGCTAAAGGAAGAAAGGGATACAGAGTTGATGAAAAGGATATCCAGGATCTGATGGATATATATAACAGAGGTGCTTTCACAACAGGATATTACAATTCATCCAAAGGCAGCTCAATGATGTCATTAACAAGACCTAATCATATGGGAACAGAATGTCTTAAGGTTGTGTCTAACAAGGATGGAAGAGTCACATTTACAGCATTAAAGGATATTAACAAGAATGATGTGTTTGAGGTTGATAGTGAACATTCCTTTGAAAGTGGCTGTGATCTTAAGAAAAATGAGAAGATGGTTGTTAATCTTCCAAGGAAATATCCCTTATATCCTGGACGGATCATAAACAGGATGAATAATGCAAGGATAAGGAATAAGGTTGAGAACATTTATGTAAAAGAAATTCCTAAGATCAATATCTCGATGTATCTTGAGGCAGAACTTGACAAGCCAATTACACTTTGCGTACATTATCAGGATAATGATATTACAGAGTATGGTGAAAATGTTGGAAGAGCACTTAAGGCACCGGCTAAAGCAGAAGATCTTATTAAGAATTTAAAGAAGACTGGAGATACATATTTTACTGCGTCAGAAGTTGATGTAAAGCTTGATGATAATGTATTTGTTCCGGTAGGCTGGATAAAAGATATAAGAAGAAGGGCACTTGAAAAACTGGAGAATGTGCTAAGACATAGCAATGCAAGGAATACATTGTTAAAGGAAAATGCCAGTCATGAGTGCATATCAAAAGCTTGTGCAACTGAATTCCGAAATACAGGTGGAAAAGCTGTTCATGTACATAAGATTGACAGCATAGCTTATATTCTGAATAGAGAAGATGTACAAGAAATATATCCTGATTATGAAATGTTTTTCAGATATGATAATAATAAGATGAAGTCTGTTATAAAGCAGATTAAGCAGACGGATAAGAGCGTATATATAATGCTTCCTCACATATTAAGGCTTGCTGATTATAATAAGTTTGAAAATCTTATAAGAATTACCGCAGACAGTGATATTGACGGATATATATGCAGAAATCTTGAGGAAATAGGGTTCCTTGCTGATTTAAGAAGCAAGGGGAAACTTTCGGATAAGCTGCATATTATTACTGACAGTTCGCTATATATATTTAATACATATGCAAAAGAACAGCTTATGGATATTACAACCGGCACGGGATTAAAGCTTGACATGATGACACTTCCGTATGAGCTTACATCAGGAGAACTTCAGGATATTGATATGAGTGGCATGCAGCTTATTGTATATGGTAATATTCCACTTATGATATCAACACAATGTGTGCGGAAAACATATGACAGATGTGATAACAGCTGGAATGAAGCTGTGTTAAAAGGTGCGAGACAGACGGAATATACTGTGAAAAGCAGATGTGCGTTCTGTTATTCAGAGATGACAAAAGAAAAGCTTAATATTTCGGGAGAAGATTTAGGCAGGCTTGGGAAATGCAGCTTAAGATATGAATTTGACGAAGAGAATGAATATGAGATACAATCAGTTCTGGATGGACAGAGCAAAGGATATACAGGACATTTTTACCAGGGAATAGACTGATTAAAACATATGATTAAAAGGAGATTGCTATGCAGTCAATATTAATTGGGTTAACAAAATATATATTTGCATTTCTTATGGCATTTTATGTTCTGTCAGCATATCGTGGCGCAGTAATACATAAAGAGGAAAGAAGAAAAAATATATATTTACAACAGTATATACTTATATTTGTGATTCATTTTCTTGGATATTTTGTTATGTATATACTGAAAGAAGATATAAGGTATGTGGGATTTTATTTTGTACAGCTTATATATCTTGTTGTGTTCATAGCATTTTATTATATTTTATATCCAAAGGCATCCAGACTGCTTGTTAACAATATGTGTATGCTTATGGCAGTTGGATTTATAATGATTGCAAGGCTGAATTTTGACAAATGCATAAAGCAGTTTGTTATAGCGGTGTTTGGAACGATTATAATGTTCATGGTTCCGTGGCTATTAAAGACAGTCAGAAGTTTCAGAAACTTTGGGTGGATATATTGTATTACAGGACTTGTGCTGCTTACGGCTGTTCTTCTTGGCAATAAGGTATACGGAGCTAATCTTACTCTCAGCCTTGGACCAGTATCTGTGCAGCCGGCAGAGTTTGTTAAGATTCTATATGTTATGTTTGTTGCCTCAATGTTCAATAAGTCAACATCATTTAAGCAGACATGCATAGTTACAGTGTTTGCGGCACTGCATGTAATCATTCTTGTGCTGTCTACAGATCTTGGTGCTGCATTGATTTTTTTTATTGTGTATATTGCAATGCTGTATATTGCGACAAGAAAGCTTGCATATGCCGGAGCGGGGCTTCTGGCAGGAGCAGGAGCGTCTGTTATTGCGTATAAGCTGTTTTCACATGTAAGAGCAAGGGTAGTTGTCTGGAGAAATCCATGGAAATATATAGATAACAGCGGATATCAGATATGCCAGTCACTGTTTGCTATTGGAATGGGATCCTGGTTTGGCTGTGGACTGTGTCAGGGAATGCCGGACAAAATACCGGTTGCTGAGAAAGATTTTATGTTCTCTGCAATAACGGAGGAGTTTGGATTAATATTTTCAATATCGTTATTTTTAATATGCCTGAATAATCTTATTCTTATGATGAATATAGCTTCAAGGTGTAAGACACTTTTTTACAGGCTTGTTGCAGTAGGACTTGGAGTTACATATGGTGTTCAGGTATTTCTTACAGTTGGTGGAGCGATAAAGTTTATTCCTATGACGGGAGTTACCCTTCCTTTTGTAAGTTATGGAGGAAGTTCGATACTTAGTTCGCTGATAATGTTTGCTTTAATTAATGGTATGTATACCATGAGACAGGACGAAGGTGAGAAAAAGGATGGAAAAAAACAAAAAGAACCACAGCCAAAGAGGAAAGAAAAGAATACAGAGCGATATCGTTGATACAGAAAAGAAAGATCTTAGAAATAAAGAAACTAATATAATTGCTTTCTTTTTTGCGGGACTTTTTGTACTTACAATAGTGTATCTGTGTATATTTAATATTAAAGATGCCCAGAAGGTTGTTAATAATCCATATAATAAAAGGATCGATAATCAGGCAGATAAAGTTGTGAGAGGTGACATCATGTCAAGTGACGGCACTGTGCTTGCAACTACAGTGACGGATGATGATGGCAATGAACAAAGATATTATCCATTTTCCAATCTGTTCTGCCATTCTATTGGATATTCAGCCAAAAATGGAATGAAGACAGGAGTTGAGCAGTCAGAGAATTACTATCTGTTAAGTGAAACTGATAATATTCTTGACCAGATAGGAAGTGACCTGACAGGACAGAAAGCGAAGGGACACAATGTAACAACTACACTGGATGTTTCACTGACACAGACGGCTTATCAGGCACTTGGCAATAACAAAGGAGCTGTTATTGCAATGGAACCTTCTACTGGAAAGATACTTGCTATGGTTTCTAATCCGTCTTTTGATGCTAATGACGTTGATACAGATTATGATGAATGGATAACCTATGATAGCTCAGATTCTGTATTATTAAACAGGGCTACACAGGGATTGTATCCTCCAGGATCTACATTTAAGATCATAACTGCACTTGAATATATAAGAGAAAATAAAAATTACGATAATTATGAATATAATTGTACTGGCAGTGCATATATATCAGGGGGGACAACAATTGCGTGCTTTGACCATAATGCCCATGGAGTGCAGACTTTAAAAAATGCATTTGCCAATTCTTGCAATTCAGCATTTTCAACCATTGGGGCAGGACTTAACAAGACGTCATTTATTAACCTGTGCAATACTTTTCTTTTTAATTCAAATCTTCCTGTAGGATTTGAGTATTCAAAGAGTACAATGAGCGTCACTGAACAATCTTCAATAAGTGAAATGCAGGAAACTGCTATTGGACAGGGAAAGACAATGATGACACCTCTGCATAATCTTATGATAGCTTCTGCTATCGCTAATGATGGAGTAATGATGACTCCTTACATAGTTGATAAGGTTGAAGATTATCAGGGACGTATTGTTAAACAGACAAGTCCTGTGGCAGCAGCTACAGTTATGACAGAAGATGAAGCAGAGTATCTTACTGAATGTATGCGTGAGGTTATAACGGATGGTACAGGTAATTCAATGAGATATGCATCAGATATTAATGCAGCGGGAAAGACTGGTTCGGCGCAGTATGATGATACAGATAATTACCATAGCTGGTTTGTAGGCTTTGCACCATATGACAATCCGCAGATTGCAGTATGTGTTATCCTTGAAGGCGGATATTCCGGACAGGCAGCACAATATGTGGCAAAGAAAGTATTTGAGGCTTATCTGTGATAGTATTATAATATAAATATCAGAGGTACCACAAATGTTCAGAAAAGAGGATGAGTATGAATTTAGTAAATAATATCAATCCATTAGATGGAGATTCTTATCTTGTTAGTGGCAGCAACAGTGTCACATCATCTGGAACTGATTTTGATAAAATATATAACGATATAGCGGTTGATGATTCTCTGGAAAGCATATTTGGACAGGCAGCGGCTAAGTTTGGAATTAATGAGAATTTCCTTAAGGCTGTGGCAAAGGCAGAGTCTGGATTTGATACTAATGCAGAATCGTATTGTGGAGCACAGGGAATAATGCAGCTTATGCCATTTACATCAGAAAGCTATGGAGTAACAGACCCATTTGATGCCAGACAGAATATATATGCAGGAGCACAGCTTTTATCAGAACTCCTTGATCAATATAATGGTAACGCAACACTTGCGCTGGCTGCATATAATGCTGGAAGCGGCTCTGTAAGCAAATATGGTGGTGTTCCTCCATATGATGAGACAGTTGGTTATATTAACAGGATCAATGATTATCTTGGAGGAGCGTTATCAGAAGATTCAAGAACTGTGGATAACGCAGAGGCAACAGATTTTTCGTCATCTGGCAGGATAGATGTGCCTGCTGAAGATTCACAGCCAGCCAGCAAAGCATCTGCTAAAGTAATTGATTCACAGTATGTATCAGAAGAAAGCACAGAGAGTACTAATGATTCTAATATATTAAGCTATGAGGATTATATGTATGTCATTAATACATATAAGGATATTCTTGAAAAATTATTTTCTGCAATTTCGACGGATAAGGATGACAATTCATCTGTACAATTGTATAATATGGTTACAGGTAACACATCAGGAAGTGTTAAGAGCAATGTGGCAGATAATGATATTCTGGACGGCAAAGTGTATGGAAATGATCCGCAGTCTCTATATCAGGTCCAGGCTTCAGTTGTGAGTCCGCTTATACTTAAACTTCGTGATATTTAACCAGAACTGAAAGGAAAAGAGGGGTGGATATGACAGTTAATCGTATCAGAGTGACATTATACAACAGGACATACAAAGAAATTGACATGACAGATTTCACTAGAATACCAGAAGATATGTTCTCTAACAGGGATGATATTGTTGCAATTACATTTCCTGAAGGTGTACAGGTTATATCGGCTAATGCATTTGAAAATTGCGGAAGGCTTGAGGAAGTGGAGTTCCCAGCAAGTCTTAAGTCGATAGAATCGGAAGCATTTATTAATTGTGTGAGTCTTAAAAAGGCGGAGTATTCTAAGGATGTTAAGATTGCACCAGATGCATTTAAAGGATGCATTAATCTTTATTAATCACTGGCATGACTATGCAGAGTATATAAGGAGCCTTAAGGCTCCTTATATTTGTATAAGCAGCAATATAAGAACTTGACAAATATTTCTTCATAATATAGGATTTCTTACAGTGGCCTGACTATGCGTTGGTGCTGTGTACGTGGGCTTGCAAAAGATTTTATAAATTCAGCACAGAAACGAGGAAGATAATGAGTAAGAAAAAGACATTTGTTACACTTGAACAGCTTAAGGAAATCGACAAGACATATCCGACTCCTTATCATCTTTATGATGAGAAGGGAATCAGAGAGAATGCTAAGAGATTAAAAGAAGCATTCTCATGGAATAAAGGGTATAGAGAATATTTTGCTGTGAAGGCTACTCCTAATCCATATATTTTAAAGATATTAAAAGATTATGGATGTGGTGTTGACTGTGCATCTATGGCAGAGCTTATGATGGGTTATGCCCTTGATTATAAGCCAGAAGAGATTATGTTCTCATCTAATGATACTCCTGCAGAAGAGTATGCATATGCCAATAAGATAGGTGCTACTATTAACCTTGATGATATTACTCATATTGAGTTTCTTGATAAGATATTAGACGGAAAGTTCCCAGAAACAATGAGCTGCCGTTATAATCCGGGCGGATATTTCCAGCTTGGAACATCTATTATGGATAATCCTGGTGATGCCAAGTATGGTATGACACATGACCAGATCATTGAAGCATTTAAGATATTAAAGAGCAAGGGCGTTAAGCATTTTGGAATTCATTCATTCCTTGCAAGTAATACTGTATCTAATGAGTATTACCCAACACTTGCCAAGATTTTATTTGAGCTTGCTGTTGAGTTAAGAGACAAGACTGGTGCAGATATTAAGTTCGTAAATCTTTCAGGCGGCGTTGGTGTTGCTTATAAGCCAGATCAGGAACCTAATGATATAGCAGTTATTGGCGAGGGTGTTCATAAGGTATATGACGAGGTTCTTGGCGCTGCCGGAATGGGTGATGTTGCAATCTACACAGAGCTTGGAAGATTCATGCTTGCTCCATATGGCTGCCTTGTAACTAAGGCTATTCATGAGAAGCATATTTATAAGGAATACATCGGAGTTGATGCGTGTGCATCTAACCTTATGCGTCCAGCAATCTATGGTGCATATCATCATATTACTGTTGCAGGTAAGGAGGATGCTCCTTGTGACCACAAGTATGATGTTACAGGTTCTTTATGCGAGAACAGTGATAAGTTCGCAATTGACAGAATGCTTCCTAAGATTGATATGGGAGATTATCTTATTATCCATGATACAGGAGCACATGGTTTTTCTATGGGATACCAGTATAACGGAAAGTTAAGATCAGCAGAGCTTCTTCTTAAGGAAGATGGCAGTGTACAGATGATCAGACGAGCAGAGACAATCAAGGATTACTATGCTACATTTGATTTCTGTGATGCATTAGATAAGTTGAATTTAAAATAAACGAGGTTTGATACATTGAAGAATTTAGGTTATATAGCAGGCGAGATTACAAAAGGAAAGAATCTTTCAGAGAATCTTTTGAAATATGGCAATGGGATGTGTTCTATGTATAATGGACTTGGATTTATCAAGATGTCCATGAATTATTATACTGTACTTGATATTGCAAGAGATTTACAGAATGATAAAGATCTGCTTAATATGGTAGACAAGCTTAATAGTCTTGTGGAACAGTATGTTGAGAATGATGAATGTGATGATTATGAAGCGTTTAATGAATTCAATACATTCCGTGAACAGACTATTGAAATCATGGAAGTTATAACAGCATATGTAGACAGATTAAGAATATATGAGCATGTCCTTAACAGAGTGGAATACAGATTCAATGAAGGAGAACTTGATTACGACTACTATAATACCTATATGACTAATGAGATTATGCATTATATATTATCTGATAAGGATAATGTCGTTATTAATGGAAAGATTTCAGAGATAGTAGGACAGCTGCCTGTAAGAATGTTAAAGAACAGATTTTTTGAGCATATCAGAGATGCATTCACACTGTATCATGGCGCAGGAAAGGATTCTATAGATGATTTCTATTATACTTTAAGCACAAGTGCCATGCTATCAGGGGAGGCTGGATTTGATAAGTTCCCGGATGTGTATGATATATATAACACGCTTGCAGGGGCTGACTACAAGAATATTGATAAAGACGAATATGTAAGACTTAAGGGTGCACTTGATATTGCAACTGAGAAGATGACAGATTATGCGGATGTATATGTTCTTCTTACACAGGTTATCAATGATGCACTTACTGTTGTGCTTACAAGAAGAAATACGCTTGACAGAATAGAAGAGATAGAGAATGCCAAGAATGTTTTAAGTAAGACAAGAAATGCTTATATTACAGGCGAAAGGTTTGAAGATATTTCAGAAGATTTCGCTGCATTTGAGGGAAAACAGGAAAGAATACTTGAGGCGGTATCCTCTGGTGATTATGCGATTGAGTACAGCCTTGCCAATTTTGTGGACGAACTTAAAGAATACGAGCTTTTATCTGCTTATAATGCATTATCCAAAACTCTTAAGCTACAGTCAGGCAGTGATTTTGTAAAGCTTGAGTCAGAGGTGTTTGCAGAGATTCCGGATGATTCTTATGCTGATGAGACAGCCGAAAAGCTTATTATGGAACTTGATGACAGCTTTAAGAGCATGAATGTCATGGTTAAGAGGGCTGTTATGGCGTCAGTACTTTCAAGTCTTCCGGTATTCTTTAATAATACAGAAGAGATACAGGCATATATTAATAATTCTCTTATGCAGTGCAATGATGAAGCGGAGCAGAAGGCTGTTGTCGAGATTATTAAGATGATGATAAGTGATAATTAATGTAAGTTAATGTAACATGCAGATTTTGTTTTCGGGGGATGTTTAAGTTGAAGTGGTATAGATATCTTTATCTTGGGGATAATGCCAGAAAAGCTAAATACAAGACATTTGGTCTTATCAGAAAGAACAGATTTACCATTGATACTTATATTGTTGCGATTTCTGATAATCCTGACAATATTCTTGAAATATATTCGGCAAATCTTTTGAAACAGCCACATTTCCGTAAGAAGGAATTCAGGGACAGGGTCTATGTTGTAGGTCTTGCCAAGGGGAAAAATGAGGCTTATGAACTGGTGAGGGATATAGTGGATGAAACATATTCACATACTGGTGCAGTAGATGTCGCCGGTTATCTTAAATTCGGTGAAAGATTAAGAAAAGGATGATTGTTACTATTGATTGAAATGTAGAGGAGGGACTATGCTATCTGTTTTTTTGCTTATACTTAAGATATCAGGCATAGTTATTGCCAGCATTCTTGGCCTTGCATTACTTATTGTGGCAGCAGTCCTTTTTGTGCCGGTAAGGTATAAAGTTAGTGCTGATTATCATGAAAAAGCAAAAGCGAGAGTAAATGTTTCGTGGCTTGGAATATTAAGATTTATTGTTTTATATAACGATAAGCTTGCTATGAGGGCAAAGGTATTATTTGTTACTGTATATAGCAATGATAAGAAAGCTTCTTCAAAAGATAAGAAACATAAAAAGCGAAAAAAACATGAAAAGAAAAATGAAACCAGCAGCGCGGAAGAAAATGTCTTTTCTATCAGTGAAGAAGATGCAAGAAAGCTTACGGAAGAGGAAAAACCAGAAATCAGAATGGCAGAACATGATACACAGGCTCATGAAGATGATGGAGATACAGATGAACGTGCAGGTCAGCCAGGTGATGAAATACATGGAAGGGATGGTACATCATGGAACTCATCTGAAAGAAAGTTTTTTAAGAAAATCAGAACTTTTGTGAGTTCGGTATATTCTAAGGTTAAGGACATAATAAGGCTTATCTTAGATACAATAAAGAAAGTGAAAGGTGCGTCTGACCGGCTTAAAGAAAAGTTTGAGAAAGCCAGGACGTTTGTTACAGATGAGGATAATAAGAAGTTATTACACTTTATAATTGCACAGATAAAAGCACTTATTAAAGTTATCAGACCGAAAAAGTATAAGATTGAAGCGAAAATAGGCTTTGAAGATCCTGCTGTAATGGGAAAAGTTCTTGCCTATGTTTCAATTTTTTATGGAATATCAGGGGTTGATCTTTCTTTAGAACCAGTGTTTGGCGAGAATGTTAAAGAGGGAAGCATGTCATTAAAGGGCAGCATCCGCATATTTTCACTGCTTGTTATAGCACTGAGAGTATATAGAAATGAACAGCTCAAAAAGTTTATTTCCAGATAGAAAATGTTATGTTATAATATATCATATTGCAGAAAAGGAGAAGGATTTTTATGGCAGAGAATAATTTTGATTCTACAGTAGCTTCACTTTTTAAGGGGATGGATTCATTTATATCAGCTAAAACTGTTGTTGGAGATGCAGTTACAGTTAAGGATACAATCATCCTTCCACTTGTTGATGTATCATTCGGTGTCGGAGCCGGAGCATTTGCAGGAGATAAGAAGAATAATGCAGGTGGAGGCATGACTGGAAAAGTTACACCAAGTGCTGTGTTAGTAATTCAGAATGGTGCTACCAAGCTGGTTAATATTAAGAATCAGGATACAGTAACTAAGATTCTTGACATGATACCTGATATCATAGACAAGTTTAAGAATAAAGATGATAAAGTCGTAACAGATGCAGATATAGATGCAGCAATAGAAGATGCTGCAGAGTAGTTTTTCATAACTTGTAATAATCGGCATATTATATAACATACTTATTAAGGATGTATATATATGTGCAGATTACTTGGATTTATATTTTTCTGGATTGCTGTTGGAATGATAATTACATTGTTTATAATGGACAATGTGTTCCTATGTGTATGCATAATAATTACATTGATTGTTGTGGGATATAACATGTTTTGTCAGTAACCAGACCTATATATTGTGTTTTTGTGAAATTTTTAAAGAAATTTATTGAAAAATATGTTGCAAAACATTTTTTTATCTGATACAATAATTTCTGTTGTGGGTAAATTACCCAATACCGGTAAGGAGGTGTTATTGAAATGGCTAAATGTGCAATTTGCGAAAAAGGTCCTCACTTTGGTAATGCAGTGAGTCATTCTCATAGAAGATCTAATAAAGTTTGGAATGCTAATGTTAAGTCTGTTAAAGTAAAGGTTAACGGAGCTGCTAAGAAGATGTATGTTTGTACTTCATGCTTACGTTCAGGTTTAGTTGAGCGTGCATAATCTATGAGCTTTTAAAGTTAATACCAGTATATTAAGGTGAATTGCGCAAAACGTGATTCACTTTATTTTTTGGAGTTTCATTTGATAATCAAAGCTTAATAAAGAATGTGAAAATGTATTTATTTTTCTTTAGAAAGATAGTATAATATTTGTGCTATTTATATACATATTTTTATGTAAAGTTTGACTGCGCGAAACTTGCACCCTGTAAAAGGGGTGTTAACAAATACAAGACGCAGTATTGGAGGACTATCTATGAAGGGAACTTTGGAGAATAAACTTGGAAAAGTTTCGATTGATTCAGAAGTTATTGCACAGTATGCAGGTTCTACAGCAGTTGAGTGCTTTGGAATCGTAGGTATGGCTGCTGTCAGTATGAAAGACGGACTTGTAAAGCTTCTTAAAGGAGACAGCCTTACAAGAGGAATCAGTGTAGTTATAGATGAGGATAATCTTATTGAGATTGATTTTCATGTTATTATTTCTTATGGTGTAAGTATTGCTGCTGTAGCAGATAATCTTATTGAGAATGTTAAGTATAAAGTGTCAGAATTTACCGGCCTTGAAATTAAGAAAATCAACATTTATGTTGAAGGCGTAAGAGTAATTGATTAATTAGAATATTGTTATAATGTTTAATTGCAGAATGGAGGATAATCGTGGCAACTAATACAATAGATGCAGCACTTGTGCAGAAGATGTTTCTTGCAGGAGCTAAAAACCTTGAGTCTAAGAAAGAATGGATTAATGATCTTAATGTTTTCCCTGTACCAGATGGTGATACAGGAACTAATATGACACTTACTATTATGTCAGCTGCTAAGGAAGTAAGTTCTATAGCTAATCCTAATATGGAGAATCTTTCTAAGGCTATTTCATCAGGATCTTTAAGAGGAGCAAGAGGTAATTCTGGTGTTATTTTATCACAGCTCTTAAGAGGATTTACTAAGGAGATGAAAGGTGTTTCAGAGATTACTGTAGAAACACTTGCTCTCGCAACAAGCAGAGCTACAGAGACAGCATATAAGGCAGTTATGAAACCAAAAGAAGGAACAATTCTTACAGTTGCTAAGGGAGTTTCAGATAAGGCTGCTGAGATTGCATCACAGACAGATGATATTGAAGAAGCTATGCGCATTATTATAGAACATGCAGAATATGTACTTTCTAAGACACCAGATATGCTTCCGGTACTTAAAGAAGCAGGGGTTGTTGATTCAGGTGGACAGGGACTCGTGGTTGTACTTAAAGGAATGTACGATGCTCTTACTGGAAAAGTTACTGATTTTACTTTAACTGAGAATAAACCAGCAGCTGATAATGCTGAGGCTGGAGCAGGAAAAGGTGCTGCAATTGAGAATGTAGATATTAAGTTTGGATATTGCACCGAGTTCATTATCATGCTTGATAAAGAGTTTGATGAAAAGACTGAGGCAGATTTCAAGGCATTCCTTACATCTATAGGTGATTCTATAGTGTGTGTTGCACTTGATGATATTGTTAAGGTTCATGTTCATACTAACCATCCGGGTCAGGCATTCGAGAAGGCATTAGAGTATGGTCAGCTTACTAAGATGAAAGTTGATAACATGAGAGAGGAGCATAACCAGAAGGTTATTGCACAGTCAGAACTTCAGGCAGCTGCAGCTAAGCAGGCTATGGAAAAGAATGTGGCAGCTGAAGAGAAGAAGGCAGAGCCAGCTAAGGACTTTGGATTCATTACTATTGCACCTGGAAGCGGAATTGCAGAGATTTTCAAGGGACTTGGTGTTGATGAGGTTATCGAAGGTGGTCAGACAATGAACCCTTCAACAGAGGATATCCTTAATGCAGCAGACAAGATTAATGCCAAGACAATATATGTTCTTCCTAATAACAGCAATATCATTCTTGCAGCTAATCAGGCAGCATCAATAGTTGAAGACAAGGAACTTATAGTTATCCCTACTAAGACAGTACCACAGGGAATTACAGCTATGATTAACTTTGAAACAACACGCAATGCCAAGGACAACGGCGATGCAATGACAGAGAGTCTTTCAACAGTTAAGTCAGGACAGCTTACTTATGCTGTAAGAGATACATCAATTGATGGCAAGGAGATTAAGAAAGATAATTATCTTGGATTAGGTGATAATGGACTTGCTGCAGTTGGAACTGATATGGATGCAACTCTTCTTGAGATGATTGAATCAATGATGTCAGATGAAGCTGAACTTATCAGTGTATATTATGGAGCTGATGTTGAGGAAGCTGCTGCCGAGGCGGTTGTTTCCAAGATTGAAGAAAAGTTCCCTGATGTAGATGTAGAGCTTCAGTTTGGCGGACAGCCAGTTTACTATTATATTGTATCTGTTGAGTAAGGATTATGAATATAACAGAATTAAAGGGAATCGGCGCTAAGACAGCTGAGAATTTTAACAGGCTTTCGGTATACACAGTATCGGATCTCGTGGGGTTATACCCACGGGATTACGATGTATACCATGAGCCTGTTTTTGTTAAAGATATAAGCAGTGAATCAGAACATACTGAGATTGCAATAGAAGGACAGGTGTGTAAAAGCCCTGACATATACGGAAATGGCAGACTTAAGATATTAACTGTAACCATAAAGGATTATAATGGTGACTCCATAAAATGCAGCTGGTATAACATGCCATTTTTAAAGAATACATTAAGACTTGGAACAAGATATGTATTCAGGGGACGGCTTGTTAATAAAAGAGGATGGCTGTTAGAGCAGCCTAAAATGTATACACTTGCCCAGTATAAGGAACTGCAGGGAACATTGCAGCCTATATATCCGCTTACAAAGGGTCTTACTAATAATACAGTTACTAAAGCGGTTGCACAGGCACTTGAGAAATACAGTGCCGGATTGGAAAAGGAGTATATTCCTGATTGTATAAGAAAGAGATATTCACTTGCTGAGCATAATTTCAGTGTTGTTAATATACATTTTCCAAAGACTATGGAAGAATATATACAGGCAAGACACAGACTTGCATTTGAGGAATTTTTCCTTTTTACGCTGGCTACACTTTCATTAAAAAGTTCTAATGAACGAATACCTAACAGCTACGTTATACCTGAGTGTAAAGAAAAAAACAAGTTCCTTGAAAGTCTGTCATATTCGCTTACTAATGCACAGAAAAGAACTGTTGCAGAGGTTGCGGCAGATATGTCAGGAGAGCATCTGTGCAGCCGTCTTATACAGGGAGATGTGGGTTCAGGAAAGACAGTGGTTGCTACACTGGCACTTATCAATACTGTTATGGCAGGGTATCAGGGAGCATTGATGGCTCCGACAGAAGTACTTGCAAGACAGCATTATGAATCGCTTACAAAGGGCTTTGAAAATGCAGGACTGGATATTAAAGTTGAACTGCTTGTTGGTTCGATGACAGCAAAACAGAAAAGAGAAGCATATTCAAGGATTGCTGATGGAAGTGCCGGAATAATAGTTGGAACACATGCTCTTATACAGGAAAAGGTTGAATATAAAGAGCTTGCACTTGTTATAACGGATGAACAGCACAGATTCGGAGTTAATCAGAGACGGGACCTTTCACAGAAAGGAAAGAGTCCCCATATTCTTGTTATGAGTGCAACACCTATACCAAGAACACTGGCAATTATTCTGTATGGAGATCTT
The DNA here is from genome assembly GCA_945910225.1 of uncultured Eubacterium sp. Taxonomy (GTDB): domain Bacteria; phylum Bacillota; class Clostridia; order Lachnospirales; family Lachnospiraceae; genus Lachnospira. The sequence continues at coordinate 51,899 of CAMDYG010000011.1, forward strand.
GATATATCAATAATAGATGAGATGCCGGCTGACAGACTTCCTATAAAGAACTGTGTGGTGGATGAAAGCTACCGGCCAAAAGCATATGCATTTATACAGAAACAGGTTGCCAGCGGCCGCCAGTGCTATATAATCTGTCCGATGGTTGAGGACAGTGAGGCGGTAGAGGCTGAAAATGTAGTTGATTATACCGCCATGTTAAAAAAAGAGCTTCCGGATTTGAGGATAGAATACCTTCATGGCAAAATGCGTCCGTCATTGAAAAATGAGGTTATGGAAAGATTTGCAGCACATGAGACAGATGTACTTGTATCTACAACTGTTATTGAAGTAGGTGTAAATGTGCCTAACAGTACAGTTATGATGGTTGAAAATTCTGAGCGATTCGGACTTGCACAGCTTCATCAGTTAAGAGGCCGTGTCGGACGTGGAAAACATCAGTCATACTGTATATTTGTCACTGGAAATAAGTCAGAGAAGATAAGAAAGCGTCTGGAAATTCTTAATAAATACAATGATGGCTTTAAAATTGCAGAGGAAGATTTAAGGCTGCGAGGTCCGGGAGACTTCTTTGGGGTAAGACAAAGTGGAGATTTTGATTTTGGGATTGCGGATATATTTACGGATGCAAAGACACTTAAAGAAGCGTCGGATGCAGCGAAAGATATGCTGAAGAATGATCCCGAATTGAAGCTTGAAGATAATGCATACCTGAAGAAAAAAGTTAATGAGTACACAGTTAAATGTCTGGAAAAGATTAATTTGTAAAGGAGATGCTGTACAATGAGACAGATGGAATTCACAATGAGCAGACCTAATCTGGTAAAGCCAGGAGATGAGGTTGAGATTACAGAAGGAAAGCTGCCAAGCAGTTATTATTATACAATAGAGCCGGCAGTTGCAATGTCGGGTAATTATTCAACTCCAGACAGACTGAAATCTAAAAAAGGTATAGTTAAAGAGGTTGGAGAGACGAGCAGGGGCTATTATGTGCTTGCAGAATTTGACGAGTGATCGTAACCATTCAGAATAAAAATTGTGCCTTCTGCATATATTTTTTACAAGTATATGCGGGAGGCATAATCTTTTTATTGGATTATGAAGACTGCCTGATTGCCAGGAGGATACAATGTCTGACGTAAATGAAAAAGCTAGTTTTAACCTTTATGAGGATATAAAAGAACGTACTAATGGGGAAATATATCTTGGTGTTGTTGGTCCGGTCCGTACTGGAAAATCCACGTTTGTTAAAAGATTCATGGATTTGTGTGTTATTCCTGAGATTGTTGATGAAAATGAAAAGAGAAGGGCTATAGATGAACTGCCTCAAAGCAGTGCAGGAAGCACAATAATGACAACTGAACCTAAGTTTATTCCGGGAGAAGGTGCAGCTGTATGTATGTCAGATGACATAAGAATAAAAGTGCGTGCAATTGATTGCGTGGGATTCATGGTTAATGGAGCAATGGGGTCGCAGGAGAATGGAAAAGAAAGAATGGTAAACACACCATGGTCTAATGAACCTATTCCTTTTTCAAAGGCTGCTGAAATAGGTACACGCAAAGTTATAGAAGAACATTCAACAATAGGTGTTGTTGTTACAACAGACGGATCATTTACGGGAATAGAAAGAGATAATTACATACCTGCTGAGGAGATGGCAGTTAGCAGGCTGAAAGAAATGAAAAAACCATTTGTGATAATTCTTAATTGTGTCAAACCATATTCAAAAGAATCAGTTCGGCTGGCAGAAGCTTTAGAGGGGAAATATAATGTTAATGTGTATCCGGTAAACTGTGAACAGTTAAGAAAAGAAGATGTTAACAACATAATATCAGGAGTTCTGAAGGAATTTCCTGTTGCACAGCTTGAATTTTATGTTCCTGCGTGGATTGAGATATTAAAGGATGAGCACTGGCTTAAAGAGTGTATAATTAAAAAAGCTATGGATATATTGGATGACATTGATGTTATGAAAGATGCATATGAGGATATAGACTGCAGTGATGATTACATAGATAACATAAAAGTCAGAAGAATTGATATGTCAACAGGAAAGGTTGAGATAGAATTTGTTATGCGGAAGGATCTGTATTATACAATACTCAGTGAGCTTACAGGAGCAGATATTAATAATGAATATGAACTTATTAATATGATAAAATCTCTGTCTGATAAGAAAAAAGAGCTTGGAAGCTTTGATAAGGCATTAAGTGATGTGGGAGTAAACGGATTTGGTGTAGTTACTCCGCCTAAAGAGGATATACTGCTTGAGGAGCCTGTTGTTATAAAGAATGGGAATAAATATGGTGTGAGGCTTAAGGCAAAGGTTCCTTCAATCAATCTGCTGAAAACAGAGATTATGGTAGAAATTGCACCTATTGTAGGCAATAAGAATCAGGCTGAGGACCTTATAGAGTATATAAAGGCTAATACAAAAGATAATCCGGATGGAATATGGACTACTAATATATTTGGAAAAACTGTTGAACAGATAGTTGATGATGGAATATATGAAAAAACGCATAATATCACATCGGAGAGCATGACTAAGATAAGTGATACACTTGAAAAAGTGATGAACGAAAATTCAGGTCTTGTCTGCCTGATTGTATAATATGGGGATTTTAAAAATCTTTAGTATGCTTTTTTATATAAAAGTGATATAATACATTTAAATTTTCAAATACGTGGCATATGAATAATACATTTATATGCGATGAACGCAGGAGGATACATTTTTATGAGTAAAGTAGAAGATTTTGTGAGAAGTATACCAGATTTTCCAAAGCCAGGAATTATATTCAGGGATGTGACAAGTGTAATACAGAGCCCTGAGGGACTTAAGCTTGCTGTTGACGGACTTACAGATCTTTTGAAGGATACTGAATTTGATGTTGTTGTAGGACCAGAATCAAGAGGATTTATATTCGGAGTTCCAGTTGCATATAATACAGGAAAAGGATTTGTTCCTGTAAGAAAGAAAGGAAAGCTCCCTTGTGAGACTGTTTCAGCAGATTACAAGCTTGAGTATGGTACAGCTACAATTGAGATGCATAAGGATGCAATTACACCAGGACAGAGAGTTGTTATTGTTGACGATCTTATTGCAACAGGAGGAACTACAGAAGCTATTATTAAGCTTGTTGAAGAGCTTGGTGGAGAAGTTGTCAAAGTGCTTTTTCTTATGGAACTTGAAGGGCTTAAGGGAAGAGACAAAATCGCAGGATATGATGTTGAATCAGTAATTAAATACCCAGGTAAATAATTATTCGGGCTGCTTTAGATGATAAAGCAGCCTTTTTTAGAATATTTAATAGTGTATAAGGAGGAATTTATGGCTACACCACATAATGCAGCACAAACAGGAGATATAGCAAAGACAGTTCTTATGCCGGGAGATCCATTAAGGGCAGAATATATCGCAGATAATTATCTTACAGATGTCAAGCGCTTTAATACTGTCCGTAATATGCTTGGATTTACAGGGATGTATAAGGATTGCAGGGTATCCGTGATGGGAAGCGGCATGGGAATGCCTTCAATGGGTATATATTCATATGAGCTATATAATGTTTATGATGTGGATAATATTATAAGAATAGGTTCAGCTGGAGCGTTTGATGATGAACTGCAGCTTATGGATATTGTACTGGGAATGGGATCTTGTACGGATTCTAATTTTGCAGCACAGTATAATCTGCCAGGCACATATGCACCAATAGCTGATTTTACACTTTTAAAGACAGCATATGATGTTACTAAAGAAAAAAAGTTACATGTTAAGGTTGGGAATGTGCTTGCATCTGATGTATTTTATAACGATGATGAATCTGTTAATGACAGATGGAAGAAAATGGGCGTGCTGGCTGTTGATATGGAATCAGCTGCATTGTATATGACTGCTGCCAGATGCAGGAAACGTGCACTTACAATACTTACAATAAGTGATCATCTTTACAGGGGCGAAAAGCTGTCGGCACAGGAAAGACAGACTGGATTTGCCAATATGATGGAAACAGCTCTTGAAACTACAGTCAGATTACAAAATAACAGGAAAATGGAGGCGTTATGACTGATACAGATTTAGAAATTATTGTTTTTGTGTTGCTTATTGTGGCAGCAGGTGTTTATGTCTGTGTAAGCAGCAGCATTAAGCGCAGGAAAGCAGCAGAGAATGCAATTAGAAAATCATGGGGGAAACGTGCGAGGTACAATGGTACGGATGAGAGTTTTAACTATATATCACATTATGCAAAGATGAATCTGGCAGAATCAGCAATAGATGACATTACCTGGAATGATCTTGGAATGGATGAAGTGTTTAAAGCAATTAACAATACTAATTCATCTGTAGGACAGGAATATCTTTATAAGATGTTAAGAGAACCTGTGGCAGATAATGATAAGCTTCATGAACTGGACAGGCTTGCAGATGAATTCACTGCCAATGAGAAAGAAAGAATTACAATCCAGAAGATATTCCGATGCATGGGGAAAAGCCGCAAGGTTGCAGTTACAGATTATATCAGCTATATAATGGATATAAAGCAGGGAAGCAATGCAGTACATTTTATTGCATGGATATTCCTGATAGCATCGGTTCTTGTTACAATATTTGTTACGCCTGTTCTTGGAATATGGCTTATCATTGCATCAGTTGCGTTTTCAATAATCACATATTATAAGTATAAAGCCAGAATTGAGAATTATTTCAAATGTATCAATGTGATAGTTAAGATGGCATCAGCATCTGAGGATATATGTGACAGTAATATTGGATTTCTTGCACCAGAGTGTGACAGGCTGAAAAATATATTAAAGAATTTTGCAAAGATCACTAAAGGTTCATGGATGATAGAATCAGGTAATGTTGATGGTTCTCTTGCAGAGGTTGTGCTTGATTATCTCAGAATGATAACACACATGGATATTGTAAAGTTTAATAAAATGACAAAGCTTATAACTGCAAGAAGCGAAGACGCATATGATCTTATTGATACGCTGGGGTTTATAGAATCTTCAATTGCGGTTGCATCTTTCAGGGAAAGCCTGCCATTTTACTGCAAGCCGGAATTTAGAGATGGCAATGGTATGAGTGTAAAGGATGTATATCATCCGCTTATTGATAATCCGGTATGCAATTCAATATTAACTAATAGAAATGTGCTTCTTACAGGTTCCAATGCATCGGGCAAGTCAACATTTTTAAAGACAATAGCAATTAACAGTATTCTGGCACAGACTATAGGGACAAGCCTTTCAAAGGAGTATAAGGCACCTGTGTATAGAATATATTCATCAATGGCATTAAGGGATGATCTGGCTAATTCTGACAGTTATTATATTGTTGAGATCAAGTCATTAAAGAGGATTCTTGATGCAGTAAACAGAACCGGACAGCCTGTATTATGCTTTATTGATGAGGTCCTTCGTGGAACTAATACAGTTGAACGAATTGCAGCATCATCTGAGATACTTAAAAACCTTAATACAGACAGGGCGTTATGCTTTGCAGCTACACATGATGTTGAGCTTACAACAATTCTTAAGGACTGTTATGATAATTACCATTTTCAGGAAGAAGTTACAGAAGATGAGGTTAAGTTCGATTATAAGCTGTATGATGGACCGGCTACTACAAGAAATGCTATTAAGCTTCTTAATGTTATAGGGTATGACAAGAATATTATCAAAGGGGCAGAACAGCGTGCGATGCATTTCCTGACGGAAGGAAACTGGAAATCTTGATAAATGTTGTTTCTTGTGATATTATAAATTATTGCGAAGACTTATATTATATTCGTGGAGGTAATAAGTATGGTTGGGTTAGTAAGTACGCTTGTAGGCGAAATCGCATACGAAGCAGTAAGGTTTGTTATAATGCTTGCGTTGCTGGTACTTGCAGTATTCGTAGGTGGTAAACTCCGTAAGGCATCAGATGCAAAAAAGGCAGCAAAAGCTGATATGGAGAATAAAGAAAAAGAGATTACTGAATAATCAGGAGGAAGTAAAAGTGCAGTACAGAGGTGTGAATGAATTAAGAAGATTATACCTTGATTTCTTTGAAAGCAAGGGACATTTGAAGATGAAGAGTTTCTCTTTAGTTCCGCACAATGATAACAGTCTGCTTATCATTAATTCAGGTATGGCTCCACTTAAGCCATATTTTACAGGACAGGAGATTCCACCAAGAAGAAGAGTTACAACTTGTCAGAAGTGTATAAGAACAGGTGACATAGAGAATGTAGGTAAGACAGCAAGACATGGTACATTCTTTGAAATGCTTGGTAACTTCTCATTTGGTGATTATTTTAAGGATGAAGCTATTCATTGGTCATGGGAATTCTTAACAGAAACTGTCGGACTTGATCCAGACAGATTATATCCATCTATATATCAGGATGATGATGAAGCATTTGATATATGGAATAAGGAAATTGGTATTGCACCTGAAAGAATATTCAGATTTGGTAAGGAAGATAACTTCTGGGAGCATGGTGCTGGTCCTTGTGGTCCATGTTCTGAGATATATTATGATCGTGGTGAGAAGTATGGCTGTGGTAAGCCGGGATGTACAGTAGGCTGCGACTGTGACAGATATATGGAAGTATGGAACAATGTATTCTCTCAGTTTAACAATGACGGACATGGTAATTACACAGATCTTATCCAGAAGAACATTGATACTGGTATGGGACTTGAAAGACTTGCTGTTGTTGTTCAGGATGTTGATTCTATCTTTGATGTTGATACATTACAGGCGCTTCGTAACAAGGTATGTGAGATGGCAGGAGTTAGCTATAAAGAAGATGAGAAACAGGATGTATCTATCCGTGTTATCACAGATCATATCCGTTCAGTAACATTTATGGTAAGTGACGGAATTATGCCATCTAATGAAGGCAGAGGCTATGTTTTAAGAAGACTTTTAAGAAGGGCTGCAAGACATGGAAGACTTCTTGGAATTGAAGGAAAGTTCTTATCTAAGCTCTGTGAAACTGTAATTGAAGGCTCTAAGGATGGATATCCTGAATTAGAGGAAAAGAAAACATTTATTACTAAGGTTATCTCAGAGGAAGAGGATAAGTTTAATAAGACTATTGATCAGGGATTAAGCATTCTTAATGATATGGAAGCTGAACTTGCTTCTAAGGGCGAGAATGTATTACCAGGAGCAGATGCATTTAAGCTCTATGATACTTATGGATTCCCTATTGATCTTACTAAGGAAATTCTTGAAGAAAAGAATATTACAATTGATGAAGCCGGCTTCAATGCAGCTATGGAAGAGCAGAGAGTTAAGGCAAGAAATGCACGTAAGGTAACTAATTATATGGGTGCAGATGCAACTGTATATGATGAGATAGATCCTGCTATAACAAGCGCATTTGTTGGATATGACAAGCTCACTAATGAATCTAAGATTACAGTTCTTACAACTGAGGAAGAGGTTGTTGATGCTTTATCTGAAGGCGATAAGGGAACTGTTATCGTAGATGAGACTGTATTCTATGCTACTATGGGTGGTCAGGAAGGCGATAAGGGTGTTATTAAGACATCTGAAGGCGAATTTGCTGTTGAGACTACTATCAAGTTAAAAGGCGGCAAGATCGGTCATGTCGGAACTATGACTAAGGGAATGATGAAGGTTGGAGATTCAGCTACAATGTCAGTAGATCCTGCTTACAGAGCAGATACATGCAAGAACCACAGCGCAACTCACATTCTTCAGAAAGCATTAAGAATCGTTCTTGGAGACCATGTTGAGCAGAAGGGCTCTTATGTTGATCCTGACAGATTAAGATTTGACTTTACACATTTTCAGAGCATGACTAAGGAAGAGCTTGCTAAGGTTGAAAATATTGTTAATGAAAATATTGCTGCGGCTATTCCTGTTGTTACTGATGTGATGACAATTGAGGAAGCTAAGAAAACAGGAGCCATGGCACTTTTTGGTGAGAAGTATGGTGAAAAGGTAAGAGTAGTATCTATTGGAGATTTCTCTAAGGAGTTCTGTGGAGGAACTCATGTTACTAATACTGCTAATATCAGACTTTTCAAGATTGTATCTGAAGCTGGTGTTGCAGCAGGTGTAAGAAGAATAGAGGCTCTTACTGATAAGGGCGTTATGAAGTATTATGCAGAGCTTGAGAAGACTATTGAGGATGCTTCTAAGGCAGCCAAGGCAGAGCCTGTACAGCTTGTTAAGAAGATTACAGCCATGAATGATGAGATTAAGTCACTTATGAGCGAGAATGAGAAGCTTAAGGCAGAGCTTGCTAATAATGCACTTGGAGATACAGCAGGAGATATTAAGGAAGTTAACGGAGTTAAGTATATTGCAACTAAGGTTGACGGAGTTGATATGAATGAATTAAGAAATCTTGGTGACAAGTTAAAGAGCGAGATTGGTTCAGGTGTTGTTGTTATCGTCAGTGCACATGGTGCTGACAAAGTTAGCGTTATTGCAATGGCAACAGATGATGTTATTGCCAAGGGCGCTCATGCCGGTAACCTTATCAAGGCTCTTGCTCCTATTGTTGGCGGTGGCGGTGGCGGCCGTCCTAATATGGCTCAGGCTGGTGGTAAGAATCCAGCTGGCATTGATGAGCTTATTGCCAAAGTACCTGATACAATTCTTTCACAGATTGGATAATTTGTTACTGTTCAGAGCTATGCAAAATCTGAGAGATACACATAAAAATGCTGGCATTTTTATGTGTGTTTATCAGATTTTATATGGCGGATACGCCACATCTCGAAAATACACAGTATTTTCGAGACAGCTCTGAACAGTAACGATAATATGCAAGATTAGATAATTGGGGGTTGACGATTTCAGAAAATATGATATAATGTTTTTTGTGCGATTAGTAAATACCCTATTTATGTAGTTTGGCGCACAATTTGCAACAGAAGGGTGGTCAGGAAGTAGTATGTCAAATGTCATCGTTAAAGAAAACGAGTCTTTAGATAGCGCATTACGCAGATTCAAGAGAAACTGTGCTAAGGCAGGCATTCAGCAGGAAATTCGTAA
>CAMDYG010000012.1 GCA_945910225.1 uncultured Eubacterium sp.
TCTGCACCAAGTCTTTCGGCTTCTTTAGCCTGTTCTACTGTTTTGGCAGTCATTCCAATGATTTTATTATCTCCAAGAATACTTCTTGCAGTCATATAGTCAGTGTCGCTCTGTCCGATATGTACTCCGTCAGCGTCAGCTTCAAGTGCCGCCTGCACATCATCATCAATAACGAATGGAACTCCATATTTTCGTGCAATTGGCTTAATTGCTTTTGCTTTTGCAACAATTTCATCATGTGATGCATTTTTTTCTCTTAATTGTAAAAATGTAGCTCCATTTTTTAATACATTTTCAACAACATCAATGAGACTGGCTCCGTTAAGCCAGCTTGTATCTGTGATTGCGTATAGACGCATCTGTTCTTTTCTAATCATAATCTGTCTTAATTCTCCTGAATCAAATTCAATATGTATAATAACACATCTGCATGTACCTTTGGCATACATTTTTTGACACATTTTAAAAATTTCTATAAAATATTTTGAAAAATGTTGTAACGAAAATCCATTTTGTGCGTCTAACCTATGTAAGACGGAAGGAGGTGACCAGTTCTGAATTACGAGAAATTGTACAATTCCTATTATATGCAGGTGTATTCTTATGTGGTTACTATAGTAAAGAATCAGTCTCTTGCTGAAGAAATCACACAAAATACTTTTTACAAGGCCATGACTGCCAAACGTCCGTATGAGGGCAAGGCGGGTGAGCTCACATGGCTTTGCAGTATTGCTAAGAATCTGGCGGTTGATGAGTATCGGAAGAATGGGAAATTTATTGAACTTGATGAAACTTTGCCGCAGCAGACACCAGATTTATCGGATAAAGCTGCAGATACGGACTCAGCTCTTAGGATTCATATGGTTCTTCATGAACTGCCGGAGCCGTATAAAGAAGTATTTCAGTTGAGAGTTTTTGGAGAACTCACATTTGCACAGATTGGAATGGTATTTGGAAAAACTGAGAACTGGGCCAGAGTAACTTATCATAGGGCCAGATTGAAAATAAAAGAAAGGATTGATTAGATATGAGTAATAGAGAATGTGATATCGTGCAGGACTTACTGCCGCTTTATTATGACAATGCCTGCAGTGAAGCGAGCAGCAGCTTTGTTGAAAAGCATCTGGCAGGCTGCAGGGACTGCCTAAAAATATATGATGATTTAAAAGAAAACAGCGTTGATGAAGTACTTGCAAAGGAATCTAAGGGAGTACTCGAAAGACATGCAAAAATAGAGCGTAATGCAGCATACAAGGCAGGAGTTGTGATTGCCGCAATACTTCTACTGCCAATTGTCATTACATTTATAGTGCAGATTGCTACCGGCATGGGATTAGGCGTATTCTCGGTTGTTACTGCTTCTATGCTGCTTGTCGCAGCACTTACGGTAGTTCCGCTTATGTCCACTAATAATCGTCTGTTAAAATGTATTCTTGCAGGAGTTACTTCGCTGATGCTTATACTGTTCTTCGTTGACCGGATGAATGGTGGAGGAAACTTCCTGTTATGGGCTATACCTACAGTATTTGGTATATCAATAGTATTGTTCCCGATAGTGATATGTCTGGTTAAACTTCCGCCGGTACTTAGTGATAAGAAGGCACTTATAACAATGACATGGGATACTTTGTGGCTGTTTCTTACAATGTTTATAGTGTATTATCATTCCGGATTTACAGGCATGAGGGACGGATATACAGTAGCTGTTGTACTTATGACTGGCGTGTGGGCAGTATTCCTTGTAATCAGATACCTTCCGGTTCATGGACTGATGAGAGCCGGAATTAGTACGATAATATCTGTAATATGGGTTGCTTTTGCTAATGATTTTCTTAAGTTTATTCTTTATAAAGATAAGGCAATTGCTATAAGTAATATGAACCTGTCTGACTGGAGCACAGATCTTAGTATTAATGGAAATGTATTATTCATTACTTTAGTGTCTGGCTGTGTAATCGGTGTCGTGCTTATAGGTATTGGGGCGTTGCTTATGAGAAAGAACAATAAAACAATAATAAGATAAAAATACCCACACAGAGCAGATTATGCTTTGTGTGGATTTTTATTATATATCAGTATGTGTTTCAAAAGGTTTAATATGTTCAATATAAAAATTCCTGTCAATATAACAACCGGCAAGATTATGTTCTGTTGCATTAATGGCACAATCAAATGAATCAATCATTCCGGATATTGGCTGAATAAGACCATTCCATCCATCATCTTCTTTATATACCATCCTGAATCTTTTCCAGTCTGTAAACATGCTGACTGCATTGCGTTCTTCTTTACCAGGACGTATAGCAATTGCTATCTGGGAATCCTTTTTAAAAACCCCTTTTCCGGTATCATCAGAATCAATATCATCCTGATTGACCTTCATAGGAATAATGAATTTTGCATGTGCAAGTTCAGTAAATATATGGTTCAAATATATTGAATGAAGCTGCTTTTCATCTTCTGTTTCCGGAGTATCTAATTGTGCAATAAGAAGCAGCCATCTTTCAAGATCAGGGTTAGTTACAGGGACCTGAACAGGTGGAATGTTACTGTAATCAGGCTTTTCAACCAATATGCCGGCATCAATAGAATAATCATTAAAAAGAACAGTTACGCCGCATGCTCCATTAAGGTAAAATGTACTACCAAGGAAATTATATATTCCTTTACAATTCTGTCCATTATCAATTCTTATTATGTCGAAATTTTCCTCAGGAAACTGGTTTTTCCATAGATTTAAATAAGCTTTAGTAATAAGTATAATATCAGGTGGAGTTGTTATATAGCTGTTATTATCCTGCTTATATGTGTGTGAAACCATATGAGGTTCACCAGTTTTCTTATTAATTACAGTATATATTTCCTTTGATGACAATATTTTATTGCACATCTGATGACCGATAGTATCAAATACAAGTTTGTTATATTCATTACGTTCTTTTGTTTCCTGCTCTTTTTTACTGTCTATAAGCCATTTGTACAGGCGTCTGACTTCAGCAAGATCAGTAAGGCTCATTTTGTCGTAATCAGACTGCTCAAGTTTCATATGTTTAAAACTGATATAACCATCACCAAGTGCGCTGATATATGCATCATGTACATCTTTGATCATAATATCCCTTGTAAAAAGTACAGAGCCTGTTTTGATATTAAGCTTACTTCCCATCTCAACCCTGACAGCAACCTGCTGATCAGTGGCTGTATCTACATTTAACTGGTCAATAGCAAGTCCAGCCGCACGGGTAAGAGATGTAGGAGTATCATCATCTCCCAAATTGCTGATATAGAATGTACTTCCCGTTCTGATTGTTCCATGAACTTTACCTATTACAACAATATCATTACTGTCTGTTAATGCAAATGTATCTTCTACTCCCAAAAAGAAACTGTCATTAGATGATGGACCACCAGGTTCACTATTATTAATATTCATTGTTATCCCCTTTTATATTATATTGTATTTATGTGCGTGAAGCAGTGTATGCTCTGTAATTCTTAACAAGTAAAGGCACTTCAGCAATAAGCATGACAATCCAGCCAGCAAGATAAGAAAAAGGAAGTGCTTCTATTCCCATTCCAAGTGCAAATACAAGTGGAATTGCCGCAAGAACACGGACTCCCATATTAATAAAGCTTGAAAGAAGTGTAATCTTAAGATCTCCTATTCCGCGGAAATATCCCTGAATACCATTGGTAAGCGCCGGAAGAATATACATTACGGAAATAAGTTTAAGATAAATTACACCATGCTTAATAACTTCTGTATCAGATGTAAAAAGTTTCATAAGTGGTCTGGCGAATACAAAGCATACAAAGAATATAAATATACCATATATAATTTCAAGAATAATACCAACTTTAAAACCTTTTACTACACGATCATCTTTTCCAGCACCTTTATTCTGTGCCATCATTGCAGTCATTCCATGTGCAATATTCTGTTCTGGTGTATATGCGTAATCATCAATTCTGTTAACTACTGCAAATGCAGCTGAAACAGATACTCCCATTGTATTAATAATAGCCTGTATACCTATTTTACCAAGCTGTACTGTAGCCTGCTGCATAGCAGATGCCCAGCCATAGCTTATAGTTTTCTTAAGTAGTGAGCGGTCAAATATAAGCCATTTTCTGCCAAGACACAGAATAGGTACCTTAAATTTAATATATATCATACAGAATACACAGCAAAGAGCCTCACTTACTACGGTTGCAACTGCACAGCCGTTGCTTCCGGCTTTCAGTACAACAACAAAGAAAAGATCTCCGAACACATTTAAAACAGCACATATTATAAGGAAATACAGAGGTGTCGCACTATCTCCCAGCGCTCTTAATGTGCTTGAAAAGAAGTTATAAAGGAATGTAAATACAAGTCCTAACATGATTATTCTTAAGTACTGGGTTGTAAGTGTCATAATTGACCTGTCAACCTGAACAAGCATAAGAATAGGTCTTGTAAATACTATTGCCAGCAATGTAAGTGTCAGCGAGAATATCATGCCTGATATCATTGTTGTGCTTATCTGGTGTGAAAGTGTGTCCATCTTCTTACCACCGAAATAATTACCCATAAGAATACTTGCGCCCATACATAATCCGTTAAGGAAAAGAATAATAAGTGTTGTTATTGGATTGCATATTCCAACGGCAGCCAGCGCTTCCTTTCCTACGAATCTTCCTACTATAATAGAATCTACAGCATTATAAGTAAGCTGAAAAATATTTCCGAGTATAAGTGGAATTGTAAATTTAATTAACATAGGCATAATTCTGCCCTGAGTAAGATCTTTTGCCATAATTGATGAAACCTCTTGTGTGAATTTCGTAGATCAGATTATCTTTTAGTGGTTAGATTTTAATATTCTTAAATGTAGATGTCAAGGAACATAAAATACTTTGATAATCAAATTACTATTGACAGCCATAATAAAGCATGTTACCATTCATATATAGAAACTTTGAATTTCAAAATATATTAAAGGAGAGTTATTATGTTAAGAATTATTGCTGACAGCACATGTGATATATCTAAAGAAGATGCCAATAAGATGGGAATTCAGATAATTCCTATATCTGTAAGATTCGGAAAAGAGGAATTTTTAGATGGTGTGGAGATCACACATGAGGAATTTTATAAGAGACTGGCTGAATGTGAGGAACTTCCAAAGACTTCACAGCCAAGTCCTGATACTTTTATGAAAGTATTTGAGGAAGCAGTTGCTGCAGGTGATGATGTTCTTGGAATTTTTATATCTTCTGAGTTATCAGGAACATATCAGAGTGCATGCCTTGCGGCTTCTGACATTGAAGAAGAAACGGGGAAAAAACTATACATGGTAGATTCAAGAAATGCTTCAATAGGAACAGCTCTTCTTATCAGGGAAGCAGTCAAATTAAGAGATGCTAGAAAAAATACATCTGATATAGTTGCTGCATGTACTGAAATGTCAAAACATATAAAACTTACTGCTGTTGTAGGTTCACTTAAGTATCTTAAAATGGGTGGAAGACTTTTAGGAGCTGCTGCATTTGCAGGAACAATGCTTCATATTACGCCGGTTGTAAGCATTGAAGATGGAAAGGTTGTTGTGATAGGTAAGACAAGAGGTAAAAAGGCAGCTGAAAAACTTATGCATGAAAAACTCCTGGATGACGGATTAAGTCTTAAAAGAGATTTCACGTTCGGTCATATCAACTGCCATGAATCTTTAGATACATTTATTAATAAGAGCCTTACATATATATCAGATGTTACTGGTAATGTGAATGTAAGCTCAATTGGCTGTTCTGTTGGAACACATGTTGGTCCCGGAACATATGGAATTGCTTATATTGAAGCAGCCGAATCAGGAATGAATTGTGAAAGTATTGTAAAGACAGCCTGATTCTTGTAACGTTTCTGCTCTGACGGAACGAATCTGTCAGAATTAACAAGTTCATCAAATTCTTTATAAGGAATATACATGTAGTCCATTGTTTCACCCTCCTGGAGTGTAACATGGACTTCTTTTTCTATTATGTTAAGGTAACTGTGATATATTGCATGCTTTGCTTTATCTACATAACTATATATTGGAACAAGCTCATCAGCAGATGCTTTTATTCCAGTTTCTTCGTATAACTCACGGACTGCTCCCTCGGCTGCTGTTTCGCCTTTTAATATAGAGCCACCTGTAACTTCCCATTTTAGAGGATAAGTTTTATTACGTGAACGTTCAGTTGTAAGAAGCTTGCCATCTTTAGTCATTGTGTATACATTGACAATGACGTGATATACACCTTCTGGTAATGACTTGGCCTGACTTCTTTTCAGTTCAAATCCGAGCAGTTTTTCATTCTCATCATATGCATCCCATAATTCTTCATCAACGATTTCAACAAAGCTGTCATAATATTGTTCTTCAAAATATATCATTTCCTCAATCTGTTGAATTGTGTATGATATATTTTCAGGAGCAATTATCCATACAGTTTCAGGATCGTCACGTCTTCTTGCAACAGCGATAAGAACACCAACATATTCGTCAACGGCGACATCAACACCGAGCAGATATACACGCTGTCTGTCTAATTCAGAGAACCCGGCAGTTCTTTCAACATCTACATAGCCACAATTAATAGGATAGACCACCGAGGGGTTGTCATCATCAGTGCTTCCTAAAGGATGATCGATTTTCACAGTTACAGTTTCTTCTCTCATTATATCTCCTTGTTAAATGTTTATTAACTTGATATTTGTTATTGCATGTGTGAATCATTATTGTAGTTATTTTGTCTGTGTCTGACATATGTGTTTGAAAACGTTATGAATTGCTAATTTATCGGTATTATTTAGGCTCTTTCGATTATTTATATTCATTCGACAGCTGTACACTTTCGCCGTAGCTGTTCGTCTGAGACACACTCTCGATTTATTTTGAGCTGTGTGGGAGTTAATGCCACTATATACTTAAGAGCGGAGCGGGAAAGCTCGTTCAAGCAAAGCGCGTTTGATTTACCGCTCCGTAATAAACTTTGTAGATAGCGGCATTTACTCCCGCTAAGCGCAACACTCATGAGAGAGTGTGTCCCAGACGTACATCTAGGTGAACGTGTTCATCTGGCGAATGTACACAAACATATGAGCCGAAAATAATACATGATAAATTAACGCAATTCCAATGAATTATTCAAACATATATGTCAGACACAGACAAAATAATTAAAAGCTGAATCCCACACATGCAATGACATGTATGAATATACACCAATTAGAACAAAGGTGCAACCAGTCTTAATATACACTGCCCCATTCTTAAAATTCTTGGTTTATTAATGTATTTGGCAGTTACTTCTTCACTTCTTCTGAAAATGTTGTAGAAATCATTAAGTATATCGGCAGCAGTTTCTTTGCCATATACATATGCAGCATTTTCAAAGTGAAGGTAAAGACTTCTGAAATCCATGTTGATAGTACCAACAACAGATACTTCTCCATCGCTAACCCACTGCTTGGCATGAATGAAGCCAGGTGTGTATTCATATATTCTTACACCATACCTTACAAGGTCAGCATAATAAGATCTTGTAAGACTGTAGGTAAGTTTCTTATCTGGAATACCTGGTGTTACAATTCTTACATCAACTCCACGCATTGCAGCCATTGCAAGTTCCCTTGACATTTCTTCTGTGATAAGAAGATACGGAGTTGTTATGTAAAGGTAGTGCTTGGCACTCTTGATAATATTAAGATAAACATTTTCAGCAACCCTGTTGTTATTAAGTGGACTGTCAGCGTAAGGAACAACATACTGGTTGTTATTGGATGCTTTATAGCCATAGTCGGATGCTTTGATATATTTGACATAATCATCCTGTGGTTCATCTGTTTTCTTAATAGAATTCCACATAGAAAGAAAAAGCATAGTAAGAGTCTTAACTGCATCACCAGTGAGTTTAAGTCCGGTATCCTTCCATTCGCCATATGGGTGAGTTATATTGAAATACTCATCAGCAAGATTGTAGCCTCCGGTGAATCCGACTTTGCCATCAATTACAGTTATCTTTCTGTGGTCGCGGTTATTCATAAACATATTAAAAGCAAGCTTGATAGGATTAAATACACGACAGTCAATACCATTTGCACGCATTTCCTTGATGAAATCTTTATTAAGGAAGAAGATACTTCCAACATCGTCATAGAATAAACGGACTTCAACGCCTGCAGCAGCCTTTCTGATAAGAACATCTTTGATTCTGTCAAAGCTTGAGGCTTCTTCAATAGCGTGATATTCCATAAATATGAACTTTTCAGCCTTTTCAAGCTCCTTAAGTTGCGCTTCAAGACCGTCTTCACCTATAGAATAAAATTCAATATCTGTGTTCTTATATACAGGATATCCTTCATGTTTACTAAGGTAATGAAATTGGTTATATATATGTACATCTTTGTCTTTAACTTCATTAAGAATAGCTTCATTTTGTGAAAGAGATCTCTTATAGGATTCTTCTATTGAATTAAATCTTTTCTTTACCGCTCTGGTAACTATAGAACGGCCAAAGAGAAGATAAATAAGTATACCAAGGATAGGAAATGCGAGAATTACAATTATCCATGGCATTTTCATGGCTGAATTAGTAGATGTCCCGTATATTTTAAGTGCAAGAACAACTGCTATAAATGTACTCAATAATGAAATCCATGCGTAGTCCCTGTAAAAATATAATAAAAGATACGCCAGCCATGCGACCTGAATAAGTACGAAAATACCTGTGGTCAGAAGTCGTCCAAAGCTGTTTTTAACGGCGGTTTTCTTTTCGGTTCTCATGTGCTTGCGATTATCCATAACTTTTCCTCTTCTCCTTGTCTTAATATTGAAATTGACTTAGTAGCAAAAATATTTATATGGCTTTTCCAGCAAACTGTGTCATGTACAGGTCGTAATATCTACCCTTAGCAGCAAGTAAGGATTCGTGATTGCCTGTTTCAACTACTCTTCCGTTATCCATGACAACTATAACGTCAGCATCCTGAATAGTTGACAGCCGGTGTGCAATAATAAGGCTTGTTCTGTTCTTCATAAGATTAGACATTGCGTCCTGAATCCTTTTTTCTGTTCGTGTATCAACGCTTGAGGTTGCTTCATCAAGTATAAGTATTTTAGGACTTGCAACAAACGCTCTAGCAATCGAAAGTAACTGGCGCTGTCCCTGTGACAGATTCTGTCCGTCCTTGGCAAGCATGGAATCATACCCGTCAGGAAGATGCATAATCATATTATGACAGTTAGCTTTCTTCGCAGCAGCAATTATTTCGGTATCTGTTGCGTCCTGCCTTGAATATAAGAGGTTATTCTTTACTGTATCAGCGAAAAGCACAGTATCCTGTAATACAATGGCGGTATTCTTTCTAAGATTCTCACAGTCAATATCTTTGATATTAACTCTGTCGATAGTTATACTGCCATTATCAATATCATAGAATCTCATAAGAAGATTGACAACAGTAGTTTTGCCGCTTCCGGTACTTCCTACAAGTGCAACTTTCTGACCGGCTTTAACCTTAAGGTTGAAATCATACAATACCTGTTTACCTGGTATATAAGAGAAATCAACATGGTTAAATTCTATGTTGCCAGTAGAATTATCCATTGTATGTTCACCTGATTTGTCCTCGGATGGCTCATCAAGAACAGCAAATACTCTTTCAGCGCCTGCTATAGCAGTCTGAATCTGCCCCCATATATTGGCAAGTTCATCAATCGGTCTTCCGAATTGTTTAGCATATACGATAAATGCAGATATAACACCAATTGTCACATATCCCTTGAGTGCAAAGAATCCCCCAGCTCCTGCAATAATAACGAAACCAATATTATTAATTACATTCATGACAGGTCCCATAGAACCGCCGAGAATCTCAGCTTTAATGCCAACCTTTGTCAGTTCATCTGAAGTTTTATTAAAGTCACTGCATACATTTTCCTGTCTGTCAAATGTTGTAACAGTCTTAATTCCTGTGACCATTTCCTCAACTATTCCATTAAGCTGTCCAAGAAGAACCTGCCGTCTGGAATAGAATTTCTTCATAGCCTTAGATAAATTCTTGGTAGCAAAGATAGTAAGAATTACTGTTACACAGGAACATAGTGCAAGCTGTGGTGATAAAAGTACCATCATGATGACAGTTCCAATAATTGTAAGAACACCTGAAAATAATGAACTCATTGACTGAGATATAGTGTTAGAAATATTCTCAACATCATTAGTCATGCGGCTCATAATATCACCATGTGAATGTTGGTCAAGATACTTAACAGACATACCGACGATCTTATTAAAAAGATCCTGTCTCATATGCTTAACAATACGCTGGCTTAATATAGCACTTAGTCTTGTCTGTATAAATGTACATATGCTGTATATAATGTATACCACTATCATAAAGATAAGTATATGACTTAAATTATTAAATTTTCTTAAAGAAATATAATCAATAGCCTTACTCTGTAGTTTTGGAGCATAGACCGAACAAATAACCATTACAACGACGGCAAAAAATAGTGAAATGATTACAGGTATTTCTTTAGCAAAATACTGCATAAGGCGCATAAAGGTTTCTTTGCCATTTACAGGTTTTTCAATAACAGCACCCCTGTTTCTTGGTCCACCTTTCATGCCGGGGATTCTCATATTGATCTGTGAAGAGTTTTTCTTATCCTCAGCCATACATACCTCCTTGTTTTGCAAAGCAAAATGCGACTGCTCTTACTTCTTATTCAACTGCGAATTATATATATCCTGATATATGGGGCTGTTTTCAAGCAGTTCTTCATGTGAGCCTATGGCGCTTATATGTCCGTCATCAAGAATTACAATTCTGTCAGCATCTTTGACAGATGCGATACGTTGGGCAATGATAATCTTAGTAGTATCTGGATATGCATTTTTAAGCATTCCATAAAGATCAGCTTCTGTTTTTAAATCAAGTGCACTTGTTGCATCATCAAATATAATAATTTCAGACTTTTTAAGAATAGTCCTGCTTATTGCAACACGTTGCTTCTGACCGCCAGAAAGGCTTGTTCCCTGTTGTGTTACGAGAGTATCTAATCCATCTGGTGCGTTATTAATAAATTCCATAGCCTGAGCTATAGAAGCAGCATTTACAATATCAGTGTCATTGGCATCTTCACGTCCCCATTGGATATTCTCTTTAATAGTGCTCTGGAATATTTCACTCTTCTGCAGAGCAACAGATATACGCTCACGCAGATTCTTAAGATTATATTCCCTGACATCAATATCATCAACAAGCACGCTTCCTTCAGTTACATCATAGAATCTTGGAATCAGGTTGATAAGGCTTGTTTTACCACAGCCGGTTTCACCAAGAATACCTATAGTTTCACCGGGATTGATAACAAGATCAATATTATCAAGAATTTTTTTGTCTTTCGTTAATGGATATGCAAATGATACATTTCTAAATTCAATCTTACCTTTCACGGACGTTGAACCATTAAATGAACCATCTTTGATAGACGGCTCACAGGCAAGAACTTCATTTATTCGTCTGCCGGAAGCAATACCTCTTGAAGCAGTCTGGAACATATTAGTCATTCTCATAACTGCATTAAGAGACTGTGTAACATATGTAATTGCTGCCATAACATTACCTGGAGTAACATTACCACTGGCAACCTGAATACCGCCGACTTTGATAACTGCAACAACGGACATATTCAGTATAATATTCATAATTGGCTGCATATATGAGAAAATCATCAGCACATGAAGCTGAGTATTCACAAGGTCGTCATTGGATTTGCCAAATCTTTGTTTTTCATAATCTTCTTTAACATAAGCTTTAACAACGCGGAAACCTGATACATTTTCCTGCATTACATTATTAACATTATCAAGCTTTTGCTGTAGTTTTGAAAATAGTGGATTAGCTTTAGATAGAAAGTATATAACACATATGATTACAAGAGGCAGTGCACATGCAATTACAACACCGAAACTTATGCTAAGGGATAACATGCATATTATTCCACCAACAAAAAGCATGATTGTTCTTACAAAACCACGCATACCCATCTGTATGAAATTCTGAAGCTGTGTTATGTCGTTGGTAACTCTTGTGATAAGAGAACCCGTAGAGAACTTATCAGTCTGTTCAAATGAAAAAGACATAATATTTTTAAATGTATCTTTTCTTAAATCATTACCGAAATTCTGTGATGCTATATTAGAACATACACCACATAAAACGCCGCTTAATCCTCCAAGAATTACAAATACGATCATCTTAAGACCTTCGGTAAGTACGAGATTAAGATTACCTGTTCCGTTATTAGATAAACCTAAAACACCTTCATCCACGATGGTGCTCATTAAACGAGGCTGAACGAGATCTGCAAGAACCTCGCCCACCATGAATAAAGGTGCTAGAATGGCAAAAAGCCAGTATTTTTTAAGATATTTCAGCATGTAAAAACTCCCCGTCTTTAAATTATTTATTCAAAAACTTTCTTGATGCTGTTGTAATGAAGAAACTCTCCTTTGTCAGCAATAGCTTTTATTTCATCAGCTGTTGCAAATCTGAAGCCGGCAGTTTCTTCAGTCTGCAGATGTATATCTGCTTCAGTGATATCCATATTAAACTTATAGATATCTACAAAATAATTATCTTTTTCTTCAGGATTATCCCTTCTGTAAGAAAATTCAAATCCTCCATCAGCATTAGAAACATCAATACCGGTTTCTTCTAAAACTTCACGGCAGACAGCCTGAAATGAGGTCTCTCCTGCCTGACATGCACCGCCTGATACTTCCCAGTGTCCCGGCGCCCATGCTTTAGTCAGGACTCTCTGTGTTATTAAAAATGTATTATCAGGTCTTTTAATTATTCCAAGAACTGTTAAGTGATAGTCGCCATCTTTCATGTTCCAGTCGTTACGTTTCATTGTGCGTCCAGTAAGCTGTTTATTGACATCATAGATATCCCATATCTCGCCCATTATTAAATCTCTCCTGTTAAGCTATTTCTCTTTATGTTCTTTCAGATATTCAAGTACACTGTGTACAGCAACATTACCTTCACCGACAGCCTTAGCATACTGATAAGGCCTTCCAGTGCAGTCGCCAGCTGCATATACACCTGCAATATTAGTCTTTTGTGAACGATCAACAATTATATGTCCACCAGTCATATCAAGTCCTGATAATAAGACACCAGGGTTAATAGAATCCTTTAAGAAAAATGCTCCACTTACAGGGAAAGCCTCTCCTTTGAAAGTTACTGAAGCTACTTTCCTGTCTCCGTCAACGCTTACAGGAAGTCCGTGATAATGTGTAATATTGTCACATTTTAATCCAGTTTCCTTATAAGGTGTGAAAAGGTATATATGATTGGCAAGTCCTGCTAAAAATGTTACTTCATCCTCAAACTTAGGTGATGTACATATAACAGCAATATCTTTATTTTTATATAATGCTCCATCACATGTTGCACAATAGCTTACACCACAACCAAGGAGTCTTGCTTCGCCTTCAATCTCTCTTGTTGTTGTCATGCCAACAGTCATTATGACAGACTTTGCTTCGTATATTTCATTATTAGCACCGGCTGCGAAATAGCCGCCACAATCATATATGGAATTAACCTGTGCCTCTGTTATGGTAATGCCGCAGTCGTCAATCTGCTTTAAGAACACAGACTGCATTTCACTTCCGGTAACAGCAGGAAGTCCTGGATAATTCATGATTTTCTCAGCTTTTTCTATCTTAGTGCTGAGTGTCCTTGATCCGAACCATATAAAATTAAGATTTCTTGCTTTAGCTGTGAGTGCAGCAGATATTCCCGCAGGTCCACTTCCAATTATCATAAGGTCATACATATACTAAAGCCTCCTTATTATGTTTATTTATAAACTAGTATTAATTAAAGGAAACGACTTATACGCTCTTTCATCTGCTCTTCGCCCATGATATGAACGATAGTCCATAAATCAGGTGTATTAGCTCTTCCTGTTACAGCAATTCTTACAACCTCTGCAACATCTGATACATTACCCTTGAAGTTCTCTGGGTTAGCCTTGTAAGCCTTCATATCAGAAGCATAGCCGTTATTGTCAGCTATTTCCTTAAGCTTGTTAAACCACATGCTGTTATCATCATTATGGTCATAAGCTGCAAGATAATCATTAAGAATAGCCTTAACTTCGTCATCAGCTAATCTGAACTCGTCTCTTTCACCAGACTCGCCATCAAAGAAGAATCTGATAAGTTCAAATATCTGCTTAGCATACATGAAGTCTTTTCTTCTTCTCTTAGCACCAACGCCCATGTAAAGTCTTAATATAGCAAGTAACTTTTCTTTATCAACAAACCATACCTTTTCCATCTCTGGCTCATTCTCTAATGCCCAGTTGTGAAGGAATTCGTATAAATCATCCTCTGATAACTTAGAAAGCTCATTCTTACAGATATTATGAAGCTTTTCCTTATCAAATAACGCACCGGAAACACTCATCTTATCTACAGAGAATGGGAATTCATTGATATCCTTGTCAGGGAACTTCTCATGCCATTCCTCAAAGTTAGAGTTAAGGAGTGTGAGAAGATAAACCTTCATTGTGTATGGATGATATCCGTCTTTTCTATAGTAATCAAGTGAAAGCTCTGGATCTTTTCTCTTAGAAAGCTTTCTCTTTCCACCTGTCTCCTCATCAAATTTCATAAGGTGCGCTGTATGTGCGTATTTTGGCATCTTAAAGCCCAATACATGGAATAATTCATAGTGGATAGGAACTGAAGCAAGCCATTCACCACCACGGACAACTGTAGTAGTTCTCATAAAGTGGTCATCAATTGCATGTGCAAAATGGTATGTTGGAATACCATCTTTCTTAAGAAGAACTACATCATGGATATTCTCTGGAAGTTTAATCTCTCCCTTAATGCTGTCTGTAAATGTGATTTCATTCTCAGGACTTCCCTGTGAACGAAGTCTAAGCACATAAGGTTTTCCTGCTTTAAGATTTTCCTCGATAGTCTCTAAAGAAAGGTCACGGCATACAGCATATTTGCCATAATATCCAGTAAGAACTTTATCAGCCTCCTGCTGTAATCTTACAGCCTCAAGCTCTTCCTCTGTGCAGAAACATGGGTAAGCAAGTCCTTTAAGTACAAGTTCCTTTGCAAATGTATGATAGATATCAACTCTCTGTGTCTGGTAATATGGTCCGTATGCATTAACTGGATCAGAATCTGGGAATCCTGCACCCTCATCAAACTCAATATCAAAATATCTTAAAGAATTAATAACAAGGTCAACAGCACCTTCAACAGTTCTCTTGGCATCAGTATCTTCAATTCTTAAGTAGAATACTCCGCCGTTCTTATGTGCAATTCTCTCATCAGCTAAAGCACTGTAGAGATTACCAAGATGGATAAATCCTGTAGGGCTTGGACCTAATCTTGTTACTTCTGCCTTGTTAGGAAGTTTTCTATATGGGTATTTCTCTTCATAATAATCAGGTGTCTTATCCACATCAGGGAATAAGAGCTCTGCTAATTTCTTACAATCCTGTTCGTTCATTGTTTATCTCCTTAAATATTAATATTCCATAATAAAATCAATATGTATTTTACACATTTTACAGATGCATTTCAACATTGAAATTAATCTATGGTAATTCTAGGCTTTGATTGTATTAAAGTAATGACAAAGCCCAGAATTAACATATATTAAGTATATTGTGGAAGGCATATGCAACTCCGTCCTTATCATGGTGTAATGTTACATAGTCAGCTATTTCTTTCAGGTGTGAAGTCGCATTTTCCATGGCAATACCTACACCGGCATATTCAATCATATCGGTATCGTTATCAGCGTCTCCAAATGCGGCAACATTATCTTTTGTAAGTCCAAGGTATTCAGTAAGAAATTGTACACCAGACTTTTTACCTGCATCTTTATATGATATTTCCAGAAGCTGGCTTATAGAGCTTGTCATGTAAACATCACTTGTTGCAAGTTGAATTTGTTCAATTATATCATTCTTGAGTTTTTGATCGTTAACAACAATATCCATGCTGTCAAGCTCAGAGGCATGTTCTTTTATAAACGATACAATGTCATCTTTTAAGATCCTTGTTTTCTTAACGTATTCAAGAGAATGAATTGTTGCACCATACTTTTCGGGATATCTGATATATTCTGTTGAAGCAAATGCCTGTCCTTTTATAAATGCTTCATATGTCACTGGGTAATCCTGCGTAAGATTAAGTATTGTATGTACAGAATCTTCTGTAAGAAGGAAAGAGTGCAGACATTCTTTTCCTTTGATCCTGTATATTGCTGCTCCATTGCTAGTTATGGCATATTCTATACCAGGTATATCAAGTATGTCATACGGAAGTGTATCAAATGCCCTACCGCTTGCAATGCATACATGTACACCATTATTAATTGCTGAAATTAATGCCTGTCTGTTAGCGTCTGATATCCGGTTTTGAGAATTGAGTGTTGTACGATCAAGATCAAGAGCTACTAATTTTATTTCTTTATTCATATTGTCAAGTCCTCGTATGATATTATTACATTCTTTAAATTGGTTTAATCCAGGAAATATTATAAATTAAATATGGCTAAATGAACAGACTCATGATACAATAATATTAATTTTTATTAGGACGGAGATAGATACTATGATTATTTCGGAGAATCATTTTGGAAAAGATAATTGTGTTGCATATGGAGATGTATTAATCAGAAGGAATTATGAAGTAATTAATGCGGACGAGCATTTTTATCATTTTGTAGAGAAACTGGTGGGAATTAATTTTCTTGATATTGTTCATCCTGATTATTTGTCAGATTTTAAGATGACTTTTCAATCTTTAAGACCGGGAGAAGAAACAAGAATTATTCTTTTGTTAAGGAATGGAATAGGTGAATATTACTGGTCAGATATGTATCTTTATAACAGAGGCAAGAAACTTTCTGGAGAGAATGTTCTTGAAGCCAGATGTTATTTTCTTTCAGCGGTTGAGGGCAGATATCTTATGGCGCTTGATAATGTTAACAAGTACAGGACTATGCTTTCATTGTACAGAAATTATCTGTTTGATTATAATTCAGCTAATGATATGTTTACTATATACATTTATCGTGGTAATCAGTGCAGTGCACCAATTAAGTGCCCATTAGAACAATTCAGGGAAAGAATGTCAGGTCTTCTCAGAAATGATTCTGAAAAGAAAGAATTTGGAATATTCTATAATTATCTTAAAAATGGGGCTAATACATTTAATTGTATGGTATATCTCCCAATGGATTCTGATAATGATGAATTGTACAAGTTCAAGGTAACAGGAGACAGGCTGTTTACTACTGATAAGGATGTTATTGTAGCTGGTTTCCTTGAAACAGTTGATGGAGCTGTTTAGGACTTTATTCCGTATTATGCTACAAGTGAAGCTATAGATTCAGCAACAGGTCTTCTTAATAAAAGAGCGTGTATGGAATATACTAAGGCAGTTATAGCTTCTAAGGATGATAAGATTCATTATATGATAATGTTTGATGTTGATAATTTTAAAAGTATTAATGATACATATGGACATTTATTTGGAGATGAAGTTTTAAGTAAGATTGCTAACATAATTAATGCTAATCTTAACGGAAGAGGAATTGCCGGAAGATTTGGTGGAGATGAATTCTACATATTCACTAATAATGTTAAGGATGAGGAGGATTTAAGAATTCTGCTTACGACTATGCGTAAGGAATTACAATATGCCTTTGATTCACGTATTGATGATTTTGGAGTTACACTTTCTGTTGGAGTGAGTCTTTTCCCTAAAGATGGATCTGATTATGAGGAACTTTTCCGTAAGGCAGATAAATGCCTTTATCTTGCGAAAGAAAAAGGACGTAACAGATTTATTATATATGATGAGAAAAAACATGGGGGAATTCAGGATAACGAAAGACACATTCATAAAGTTCTTGATTTGTCGGAACATTCTGAATATATGTCTAATTTCATATCAGATCTTATTCTTGATGTTTTTTCAAGAAAGAAAGATGCTGTTGATGATGTTATAAAAAGTATTCTTGATCAGTTTGAGATTGATGGTGTAAGGATATATGATGATAATAACACGCTTATCTTTACTTCCGGTGATTATAAGAAGATTCCTGATATGAAAGATGTTATTAATGATGAGGCATTCCTGTCACGTTATGGAAAGAATAACTCAATGACTATTGGTCTTGTTCCATCAGTAGAAGCATGGCATAAGGGACTTTTTAATGAATTATCAAAGTGTAATATAATGGCATTTATAAGTGCCTGGTATGAATTTAATTACAGAAAGTATTATTTCTTTTATGATGTGTTTAATCATAAGAGAAGATGGAGTGATTCTGACAGGAATCTGCTTTTAATAATAAGTAAGATAATTGCCAGTGTTCTATAACCTCCAGTGCTCTCAATAATATAATTATACAGTTATTATGTTAGGCAGCTTTAACAGGTTGCCTTTTTTTGTGGAATCAGTAATAATAGTTGCTTCCCCAATGTTTCCAAAAGTTACTGCGCTTGTTTTGCCAAACTTAGAACTGTCAGCAAGAACATATTTAAAATGACAATGGTTAAATGCCGTTTCTTTTACAAGTGCTTCGTTGATATCAGGTGTAGTAAATCCGGATTTCTCTGTTATTCCGTTACTGCCAAAGAAACCCTTATTAAAGTTCATCCTATCTATAGTAAGGATTGCCTGATTACCGACAACAGCTTCGGTTATACCTTTTAATTCTCCACCTATAAGTATAACTTTAAAACCTGCAACAGCAAGCTTTCGGGCATGTGTTACAGCATTAGTTACATATGTAGCATTCTTTTCTTCAAGATAATCAATCATATGCTCGGTAGTTGTTCCAGCATCAATATATACAAAATCATCTGACATTATAAGCTTTGCAGCATACATGGCAATTTGTTTTTTTTCTTCAATATTAACCTCAGATTTCTGTGAAACAGATAATTCTGTAGTGAATACGGAAGTCTCTTTTTCAACAGCACCGCCAAATACTTTAGTCAGCTTTCCCTGTTCATCAAGAGTATTAAGATCCCTTCTGATGGTTGATTCAGATGTATTAAGTATTTCCTTTAATTCAG
The DNA here is from genome assembly GCA_945910225.1 of uncultured Eubacterium sp. Taxonomy (GTDB): domain Bacteria; phylum Bacillota; class Clostridia; order Lachnospirales; family Lachnospiraceae; genus Lachnospira. Next base: position 19,179 of record CAMDYG010000012.1, read on the forward strand.
TTACTGTAACACTTCTTCTTTCTGATATAAGATTTAATATTATTTCATGTCTCTGTTCTGTAAGCATAATTAATATTACTCCTGTCATATGATATTGTTTCAAGCATATATTTTACTATTTCGTCATGAGAATGGCAATGTGCCAGTGCCCACATAAGTTTCATTGTGATACTTTCACTGGTCATATCACCTGCATTGATAACATTCTCGTTAGAAAGCATTTTCCCAACTTCATACACATCAAGAGATACCCCTTCGTATAGGCATTGTGTTGTTATAACAACGATTATACCAGCAACTGTCAGCTCATGTATTTTGGTTAGAATATTATTATACTGTGTTGGAATTCCACCAATGCCAAAACATTCAATAATTACGGCTTTATAATTATTTTTTGCAAAATCAAATATTTCAGACCTGATTCCTGGAAATAATTTTATTGTTAATATATCAGGACATAATCCGGTGACAGCACGGAATTTATTACCTGATCCGTAACTGAATATCGCTTGAAATTCAGAGTCGTAAGATACATTATATTGTATTGAACCAGCCTTGATTGTGGCTATTACTGGAGCATTGACACTTTCAAAGGCATCAAAACTTTTAGTACTTAACTTAGAAGCTCTTGTTCCACATATAAGTTTTCCGTTAAATACAACAAATACGCCATTAATATCTTCACATGCATAATATATTGCATTTTTAAGATTTGTAACAGCATCTGTTCCATCGGCGTTAATAGGAAGCTGGGAACCTGTTATTATAATGGGTTTTGCAGGATTAACCAGCATATAAGATAAAGCAGCTGCTGTATATGCGCAAGTGTCAGTGCCATGTGTTATTACGAAACCATCATAGCTGTCGTAATATTCAGCTACAGTATCCGCTATCATACACATATGATCAGGTGTCATATTGGAACTGTCTATATTCATTAAAGATATATGATTAATATTACATTTGAAATCTGCATCTGTAATATATGACAATAATCCATCTGCATTCATGGACGGGGTTAAACCATTTCCCATATCTGATGATGCAATTGTTCCACCAGTTGTTATTAATAGTATTTTTTTTGTATTATTTTTTACTCTTTCCTTCGCCATTAAAATAATCCTTTACCAGTTGAACTACAACACCAGAAAGCAGGAACACAGCAATCAGGTTAGGGATAACCATTAATCCGTTAAAGGTTTCGGCAATGCTCCACATCAATCCAAGATTCATTGTTGCACCTACTACAGCAACAAGTGCATATATAATCATGAAAGGTTTTGTTGCTTTAGGACCAATTAAGAATTCGATACATCTCTGGCCATATAATCCCCATCCAATTACAGTTGAGAAAGCAAAACAACACATGGCAATTGCAGTGAAAATTGATACCCATCCGCCATAGGTTGCAGTGAATCCGGAAATCGTCAGTTCTGCTCCGGCAGCCTGTCCATATCCTATATTAACGCCGCTGCACAAAATTACAAGTGCTGTAAGAGTACATATTACTATTGTGTCAACAAATACCTCAAATATACCGAAGAAGCCCTGTTTAACGGGTTTTCTTGTATCGGCACATGCATGGGCAATAGAGCCTGTTCCAAGACCAGCTTCGTTAGAGAATATTCCACGGGATACACCTTTTTTCATACTCATGAAGAAGCTGCCAACAACCCCTCCAGTTACAGAAGCCGGTGAAAAAGCACCAACAAATATTGATCTGAATACCGCTGGAACATGTGATGCATTAACGATAATTACGCCAATTGCAAGAACTATATATAATAATGCCATAAATGGAATTAATTTCTCAGTTACCTTTCCAATTCTTTTGATACCACCTATCATAATAAGTGCTATAAGTATCATTATGATAATACCAATTATAAGATTAATTATATAAATTGAATCTTCTGGTATAATCTTATAATTAAGAAGGGCAGAGTCAATAGCCGCTGTTATTGTATTAACCTGTGTAGCATTTCCTGTTCCAAATACTGTAAGAACACCAAGCGCAGAAAAGAGGTAAGCTAGCCAGTGCCAATGTTTTTTCAGACCATTCTTAATATAGTACATTGGTCCTCCGACAAGTTCGCCTTTTGAATTGTTTTCTCTGAAATGAACGGCGAGTACAACTTCAGAAAACTTGGTACACATGCCAAGTAGCGCTGATATCCACATCCAGAATACAGCTCCTGGACCACCTATTGCGATTGCTCCAGCAACACCAGCTATATTACCTGTTCCAACTGTAGCAGCCAACGCAGTGCATACAGCCTGAAACGGAGTTAATGCGCCATCGGAAGCATTACGCTTTTTAAGTATTCGTCCGATGGTTATTTTCATTGCATATGGGAATTTGCGAATCTGAATAAATCTTGTTCTGATACTTAAGATTATTCCTACACCGATGATACATATCATGGCAGGAATACCCCAGATAAAGTTATTGATAACACTGTTAATTGATTCTATTGTATAAAGCATAAAATGACCATCCTGTGTATTATTACAAATATGTGTTATATGCTATGGATGAGCATATAGCAAGAAGGTTATCCATATCTTCGTATTTTACAGGATACGCTTTAGAACGATATATATGTCCATCATCCATTCTATATGTGAACTGGGATGTTAATTCATTAGCTTTTTTTATTGTAAAATAATAATCATGATTATTACATTTTACATGTACACTTACATAATCATCGTTTATCTTGGATAAACCATATTCTTTAATATATTTTTCAAAATAAATCTTTACAGGAGCACTATTGAAGTCAAGATTATAATTCTGTGTAAGCAATATTGCTTTATCTGATCCATATATCCTTATCTTGACACACTGATCAAACTCCTGCATAGATTCTTCTGCAATTCCATTATCAAATACAATAGTATGTTTAACGGATTTGATTGTATGTAACATATATTCTGCCTCCTGTGTAATTATTAATAATTAACACAGATAATGTGATTATTTCTTTTTACCAAAGAACTTAGTGAACAGACCCTTATCTTTAGATAAATCAGAAGACTTGTCTGAATCTGACTCGTCAGTGCTGCTTTCATCTGTGAAATTAAATGTCACACCGGTAAGATTAGTAAATTCCATAAGAGTATCATCATATGTTTTTTTTGCAGCATTATAATCATTCTGATTAAAATCACTGCGGGTTGTTTCGTAATTAAGCTTGTAATAAGTTTTGGAAAGAGCATTACATATTGAATTACTCTGGCTGTATACAAAGTCTGCTTTTTCATACTCAGCTTTTGCAATATCATATGCAAGTTTTAATGAATCCTTTGTCCTTCCACTGGCGTCCGAACTAGCTTGTGCTTTGGTAAGCTTATCATTAGCTTCATTAAGCCTGAAACGTATTTTGTTAATTTCTTCTTTGGTCTGCTTAAGCTTTTTCTGAAGATTCATTTCGTTAGCAAGGGAATCTTCAACAGCTTTTTTCTTAATCTCTTCCTGAGCAATCGCTTCGTCAAGCTGTGCCTTAATCTGAGGAAGATTCTTGGCAGCATTAGCCTGCTCAGTCTGAACTGCTTCATAGTTTCTTAAAACTTCTTCGTACTTATCTTTGGCTTTGTTAAGAACAGAAACAGAATCAGAACCAAATTCATCAAGTTTCTTAATATTGCTTTTAACATGATCGATATCGTTGAGAATTTTCTCTGATTTTTTCTTGGCATTTTCATAGTTAATATTAAAAGATGATGTTGATTCTGTAAGCCTGTTATATTCAGCAAGATAAGAATCAGCCTTTTCCTTGTATTCGTTAAATATGTTATATGCTTCAGCTGTTATCTGAGCTTTTTCATCATATTCAGCTTTGGCTTTATTAACCATTGCTCTTGAAGTATTGTAATTCATTTTGATTGACTCTGAATTTTTGACAGCTTTCTCATAAGCTGTTTTAAGCTCAGGGATAACTTTTTTACTTTCTTCAAGGTGAATTGCGGCATGATCGGTTGTGATCTTGGCATTATTATAATTAATCTCTGCTCTGTTAATGTCGTCCTGTAATGATTTTAAACTAAGCTGATATACATCATTACCATTATTAATATCCTGTTCAGATATAAAAGGTATTCGGGTAATATTAGACATATCAGAAAGATCACATTCACTGATTATTACCCTGTTGTCACCTTCTTTTTTACATTCACAGGAGAAATTATTCCTTACTGGAAGTCCATTAATACTATAGTTAACAGGAATATAAGATAAACCACCCATACCTCTGAAATTAATGATCCAGTCCCCAAATGTGATGTCTGTATTACCACAAACATTAAGATTGTAGAGAATTAAATCTTTACAATAGTCTTGTACATCAGGGTTATTAATTGTAAAATCCTTGGTTGATTCTAATAACTTCTGCTGATTACGAAGGTTATCAAGAATAGTATCAAATTCATAATTATGCGAATCTCTTCCAGAATCTACCTGATTATTATAATTCTTTTCTTTAGCTGCCTCATCATTAATAGCATCTTCATAGTCCTTTTTAGCCTTGTCCAGCTCACTGACAGCATTGTCATATGCTTCTTTCGCAGCATTTTCAGCAGATACAGCTTCTTCATAAGCTGGTTTAAGCCTGTTCTGTGATTCAATAATCTTATCATAAGCTACTTTTTTGATCGTTTCTTCTGAACGTTTCTGTTCATAATCAGCTTTCTTTTCAGCTTCTTCAGCTTCAGCCTTTTCAAGCATGCTTTTTCTTCCAGAAATAAGTGACATATTCTTGTCATATTCTTCCTGTAATTCCTGAATTGCAGCTACTGAATCAGAATATTGTTTCTGTAATTCTGCAAGAGCCGCTTTTTGTTCATCAATTTTGCCCTGCGAATTATCAGCAGCACCAAGATACTGGTCATAAGAAGCCTTTGCTTCATTTAATTCAGAAGTGGCTTTATTTATATTATCTTTAAAAGAATCAGCTTTCTTTTTCTCATCATAGAAATCATTACCAAGCTTTATAGTAACTTCCTTAGCCTGGGAATATACTTCAGATGCCTCTTTTGAAGTATTCTTGGCTGAAATGATATCTTCATTAATCTGCTCGAGAGAAGCATTTGCTTTATTTAATTCTACTTTTATAAGATCAACAGACAATATAAGTTCATGAAGTCCGGAATGATCATCAGATGTTGTTACTACACAAGAATCATAAGCAGCCTTAGCTTCTTCAAGCTTTTTCTTACTGTCAGTTATATTCTGCCTGAGAACAGATAAATGATTTTTTGCTTTAGCAACATCTTTTTCTGCTTTTGTTATAATAGCGAAATTGTTCATAGAAAACACCCTCTTTAACAATTATTTTCAGGTAATATTATCGTGCTGATATAAGTGTATCAGCTAAATCCTCTAATTGAGGAATATCTTTTTCTTTTAAAGTTGATTTGATAGTTACAACAGGCTCTATTACAGTTATATTCTTCATGCTGTCAAGTATTCCACGCATTGTTTTAGCAGCAGTCGGAGCCCATGATCCATTCTCAATGAGTGCTACCTTTCTATTCTGGTAAGCTTTTGACTGGAGATGATGAAGGAAATCCTGCATAACAGGGAATACACCTGCATCATAACTTGCAGCAGCAAGCACCATTCTGTCATATCTGAATGCATCTTCTACCGCTTCAGCGATATCACATCTTGAAAGATCTGTTACAACAACTTTTTCTTCACCTTTGTCACGAAGAATCTGTGCAAACTGTTCAGCAGCCTTAGCTGTATTACCATGTATAGATGCATATGCTACAAATACACCTGTTGATTCTGGCTTATAACTGCTCCATGTATTGTATAAATCAATATAATATCCAAGATTATCAGACAAAACAGGTCCATGTAAAGGACATATTGTTCTGATATCAAGAGCTGCAGCTTTCTTAAGAAGAGTCTGAACAGGAGCACCATATTTACCTACTATATTAAAATAATATCTGCGTGCTTCGCAAGCCCAGTCAGTTTCACCAGAGGTAAGAGACAAAGCACCGAATTTACCAAAACCATCTGCTGAGAAGAGGATTTTTTCAGTGCTTTCATAGGTAACCATAACTTCAGGCCAGTGAACCATAGGTGCCATTACAAAGTTAAGATTATGTGATCCGGTTGAAAGTGAATCACCTTCTTTTACAATAAGTGTATTCTTAATTGTAATACTGTCAAAGAACTGCTCTATCATTACAAATGTTTTGGAATTACCAACAACTGTAACTTCAGGATATAATTCCAGTAATCTTGCAAGGCTTCCTGCGTGATCAGGTTCCATATGCTGGACAACTACATAATCAAGATCCCTTCCATTAAGTTCACTGACAAGATTGTCTTCCCATGCTTTCATTCCCCTTTTATCAACAGTATCCATTAATACTGTCTTTTCATCAAGAATCAGATATGAATTGTAAGATACACCTTCTGGAACCGGATACTGGCTTTCAAATAAATCTATTGTTGTATCATCAACACCAATATATCTTACAGAGTCTGAAATAGCAAATTTCATAAATTATCCTCTCTTTCTATTCCTAAATATATATAAAACTGTTAATCACTTTTATATTACAATTTGTTATGATTATAACATTTATTTCAAAGATAAAAAAGGGGCAGATATACTATTATTTTGTTTGATTTTTTGTTGAACATGTCCGAATTAATAATTTATTGTTTTTTTATTAATCAGATACTTGTAATAAAATATCAAGAGTGTTAAAATATAGACAACTTTTAAAAGTGAACAATTTTATATTATGGAGGCGTTTTTTATGGCACAGAGATTTATTTTGAACGGAACTTCTTATCATGGAGCAGGTGCGATTAAAGAAATCGCAACAGAAGTCAAGTCTAGAGGATTTAAGAAAGCGTTTGTGTGTTCAGATCCTGACCTTGTAAAATTTGGCGTAACAGATAAGGTGCTTTCAATACTCAAAGATAATGGCCTTGATTATGAATTGTATTCTAACATCAAGCCTAATCCAACGATTGAGAATGTTCAGACTGGTGTAGAAAGCTTTAAAAAGGCTGGAACAGATTACCTTATTGCAATTGGTGGCGGTTCATCAATGGATACAGCCAAGGCAATCGGTATTATAATTAATAATCCTGAATTCGCAGATGTCAGAAGCCTTGAAGGTGTTGCTGATACTAAGAAGCCGGCAGTTCCAATTATTGCAGTTCCTACTACAGCAGGTACAGCCGCTGAGGTTACTATTAACTATGTAATCACAGATGCAGAGAAGAATCGTAAGATGGTATGTGTAGATCCACATGATATTCCTGTAGTTGCTGTTGTTGATCCTGATATGATGTCAAGCATGCCTAAGGGACTTACCGCTGCAACAGGTATGGATGCACTTACACATGCGATTGAAGGTTATATTACAGCAGGTGCCTGGGAGTTATCTGATATGTTCCATCTTAAGGCTATTGAGATTATTTCTAAGAGTCTTAGAGGTGCAGTTGACAATACACCTGAAGGAAGAGAAGGAATGGCTTTAGGCCAGTATATAGCTGGTATGGGATTCTCTAATGTTGGTCTTGGAATAGTTCATTCAATGGCTCATCCACTTGGAGCACTTTATGATACACCACATGGTGTTGCTAATGCTATCATTCTTCCAACAGGTATGGAATATAATGCTCCAGCAACAGGAGAAAAGTATCGTGATATAGCTAAAGCTATGGGTGTTGAAGGAACAGAAAAGATGACACAGGATGAATACAGAAAGGCTGCTATTGATGCAGTTAAGAAGCTTGCTTCTGATGTAGGAATTCCAGCTAATCTTAAGGATATTGTTAAACCAGAGGATATTCCATTCCTTGCACAGTCTGCATATGATGATGCATGCCGTCCTGGTAATCCAAGAGAAACAAGTGTTGAAGAGATTACAGAACTTTATAAGAGTCTCCTTTAATATTTAATTACTTTTTAATTACATTTGACGAAAGCCGTTACATTAACCATTTATGTGATTAGTGTAACGGCTTTATTATATGAATATTATTTATTATCAGTCATTTCAATAAACATTTGATTTAATTCTGGCAGTTCTCTTTTTATTGAAATTGGATGCCCATTAGAATCGAGAAAACAATGCTGGCTTTCTCCAGTACACCTTATTTCTCCTGTTTTTTCATCTTTTACAGTATATTCAATTGTTATTTTGATCCCATTGTATTTGATTATATTTACTTCAATTAATACTGTATCGTAATAATGTGTCATTGATTTGTATTGTGCCTGAACGCTAAGGACTGGACTTATTATCCCACATTCTTCCATTTTCTTATATCCAAAACCATTCGCTTCCAACATATAAGATCTTGCTTCTTCAAACCATCTTATGTAATTAGAATGGTGGACAATTCCCATCTGATCTGTTTCATAGTATTGTACAAGATGTCTATATGGTTTGTTAATCATTATTATTCCTTCTTTCCTATCTTTCCAGATTATTGTTTGTTAATTATAGGTCTATTGATTATCTGTTGTCAAATTATGCATATTAATGGATATTACATTGTAATCTGCCGCAATATTGATAATATCTTTTGCAACTATTTTATCATAGCGGTTCATCCATTTACCTGTTACACCTGTATAGGCAGCTACATCTTCTTTTTTTGCTCCACCAATAAGCATGTAACTTATGGCGGCATGTCTTAAGGTCTGCATGGTGTAATGCTTTCTTAGTTTGTTATTTTTAATAAGAATATCAGAGTACGATTCCAGAAGTCTTTCTATATCTCTCATTTTAATTCTGTTTTTTCTTACATTAAGAAATATTGCACCGGATGAGATATTGTTGGCTGTAATATATTTATCAAGTAACTCAGCAATATCATCAGGGATAATTATAAATCTTGATATATGATTTTTAGGTGGCATGTTGAAGCATAATCTGCCTTCATTATCACTGCATATGAATTCTTTATTAAGACTGCATATTTCCTGATTAGTCAATCCCATCTTTATAACAAGTGAAAATATTAAAAATGCTTTAAAATCGTTTCTGTTTAATGCTTCTGATAACAGATTATCAATTTCTTTAGCTGTTGGGATTGCATCTTTTGATAAAATCTTATCCTGTTCAGGAAGTGACATCCCATCAAAATAATTTTTATATTTATTTCCGTGGTTAACTGTGTATGTTTCAACAAATGTACAGACAGATCTCATGACAGACAATCTCATAACAGCTGTGTTGTAAGATAAGCGATTATTATTAACTAGTTCTATGAGGTTGGAGTAGTAGCTGACAGCCTCTTTTCTTGTAAGTTTCATGGGATCATGGCCTGTAAATTTATCAAAATTCTTTACTACATTCCAATATTCTTTTCTTGTTCTTGCAGAAAGGTTCGTCTGAAAATAGATCCATATTTCATCTTGAAATTTATTAGATATCATATGTTTTCTCCTTAAATCTGAAGTCTTTTCTTGCATTCTACAACAGATGACGCCATATGTCTATACATAATCCTAAAAAACTTCCTCCACATACATAAAACATTCAATAAATAGTTAAGGAAATACAGAACACAAGCGGCTTTTACTTACTATGACGACATATGTATAAACAAACCAAACAAACCCACTCTCCACATACAAACAAAATAAACAAAAAATAATTAAGAAAGACTTCCTGGCTGACGCCATATTTTTGAACTCAGTTCTTATTTGATTTTTATGTCGATAAAAAGTATAATGGAATAAAATTTTTTTGAAGGAGATATCATGGAACAGTATTCTAGACGATTTATAGAAGAACTGGCAAAACATATCAATTCAGATATTCTTGATTTCTTTAATAAAAAGAAGTCGCTCATGAACTTCCCTACTGACAATGTAGCTGAACTTATTGATGAAACACTCATGGAATATCTTGAAGGCAAAACCAGCCGTGAAGATTTAATGCCAATTATTAATAAGATAAAAAAATCACGCCTGCAAAAACGTGCAAGATGGTTTAAAGCATATAATAATGATATTGATAACATGAGCATTGATGATCCAAAACATCCATTAGCAAGTTTTATAGCAATGGCAAGATCATTAAGGCCTGATGAATATGCTAAACTCTATGGTGATAAAGAACTTGATGATATTATACTCGATAAGAAAAATGCAGTTAATGAGTGGAAGAATAATTCCCAGAGTCTGCTTATTGATTTTCCTGGCTTGTACTCTTTCACTAATAATTCAATATATAATTCTCTGAAGAATGACCTGATTATTAGTGCCTGGAAATATATTGAAACAGAACTTGCAGGAAACATAGATTCCTATTTGAGAATGTATCCCGTTGATCTCGTAGATAAGCCACTATTCAGTCCATCTTCTTTTACTCTTATGATGGAGACAGCTTCCAACAATCTTTTAAAAGAAATTATTACTGATGAAGATGGTGATGAATTATTGGAGGTAACTGTTGACAATGGTAAACTTACCCCTCCTAAGTCGATGGATACAGATGATCTCAAACTTGTTAATGCATTTATCTCTAATATTAATATGCAGGAGTTTTCTAAAGAAAAATCTGTAATTGTTGATCTTAATACGCTTGGTAAAGAAGTTGTTAATTATCATGTTGGAAAGAATGTTCTTAATAAGATAAGTAATTCCTGTCGTAAGCTGGTTGAATACAATTTTTCTTACGAAGCTGAAGGCAGCAAAATATATTTCAATTTGTTTGATAATATTGTAATTAAAGAAGATGCTGAAAGACCTTATGCAATTGCTCAGTTTGGTGAAATATTAAGTAATGCCATTATCCAGAAAAAGCTTATATCTATTACTTCTGCTTCATATGATGTTCTGGATAATAATCTCTCCAAGATAATATGCTATGCTATTAAGCGTGAGCAGATTGCCAACCAGGAAACAAGAGTTAATGAATATAGTTATACGTATTTTCAGAAGATTGTCAGGTTTAAGCTGAAGAATAAGAAGAAGAACCTGCAGCTGATTCAGGAAAGTCTTCAGGAGTTTGTTGACAATCATATAGCAATTGAGAAGTTTGAATTAAAGAATGGTGTTTTTATCATCACATTTCTTCCACTGTCAGATGCCGAGATTGAAGATCTTAATTCTGATAATGATAAATCACTGTTAGTTGATAATCTTGATATTTAATTGAACATAATCACTATAGTCTACATTTTTGTTGTTTAAATTTTAATGTAGATTATTTAAGGATAATCATATTATTTTGATTATCCTTTTTTTGTATGTTGAATTTACTGTATTTATAGACATTTTGTCGTTTTTTTTTACATTTTAATATAAAAAGTGATTGCTACTGCCCTATTTGTGCAACTTTTCATATTTTTATCTGTTTTCTATCATCATTTTCAACCCTTCTCCAAAAAAAATGTAGATATTTTTGGAGTAAATCTCTTATTAACCAGCATTAAAGTGTAGATATTTTTAGAGTAAATTAATTAAATGTAGACAATTTTGGAGTAAATTTAATCATTTTCCGTTATTTTCTGCCTCAATTTTGTGCTTTATAATATATTTATATTTTGTTAAGTATATATTTTCTACATTTTTTCTGCTTAAAAATTCGTTCCATGTCTACATTTTGGGCTTAAATACTAGATTTCTTTAAATTATGTGTCTTCTTATAAGATATTAATATCCTAAATGTAGATAATTTCGGAGTAAATTACACAATATATGCTTTTCTACGTCTACAAAAAAAAATTACATAAAATTTCGTAGATAAATTTAGAGTAAATTAATCCATTTTCAAAAAAAGGTAGATATTTTTAGAGTAAAATTGCGATATTTTATAGTGTTTGAAGACAAATTCAGAGTAAATGTGTCAATTTGATTTACAGCGAAAATACTGTTAAATTATGGACTAAAAGGGGGTGAAATGCATGGATAATTTTGCAAATATTGGCAAGTCTGTTCTAATCCAGTCAATAGGTATTCAAAAAAATTATACTGAAGTTATTGAATCAACTGTTGAATCTGTTGATTATGATAATACTGCTTGTTCAGGTTGTAAATATAAAACTATAATCAATACATTTGAGGCTGAATCTAAGCCATATTCGGATGCCTGTCTTGCCTGCAGCAATTGTCCACATAAGACACTGACCCAGAAGAACGTGTATAAAAAAATATATCATAATGAAAAGAATCGTTATGGTTACAGACCTATGTTAAAAGGGTATGCAATAAAGCTCTTATTACTTTTACATTTTTATCACCCTGATAAGCATGGTATATTGCATGATCTTGATTCGTCTGAGCTGGCTGATATATTAGGCTGCAATATACGTACAATTAAGAATAACCTTGAATTGTTACAGAATTATACATATATTTCTTACTCTAAGAATAAGTATGGTCTTATTGATGTTGTATTAAATGATTATGAGAATTACTACCTCCCTGCTAATAAAGGTGGAAGAGGTTTTCTTGTTGTGTCAAAAGATCTCCTTGATAAGATTATTTCTGTTAATTCACTGATCGCACTCCGTATATGTTTAAGAGAACTTATTTCTTTAGATGCTCCGGAATTAAAAGGTCAGGCTAGTGTTGATTATAAAAGAATGAAGGACCTTCGCAGTATGCTTCCTTCGTACTGTAAACCTTCAGTAGTAAAAGCTAATATAACGGCATGCCCGGATATATTTACAATAAGTATTGATAAAGATCTTATCCGTTTTGAAATCAACCAGTCATTTATTCCTAAGAATCAGAAAGCGTATGCCCATGAAGAATATATTGTAAGATTAAATGATTTTATATGGGAGTTTAATCAAAATGTTGCTTATATCAATTCAGGTGGATTTATTCCTAATCGGCTTTGCTCATTCTTTAATTCTGATAAACCTGATAGCGGATATAAACCGATATTAATTACAGATATTGAAAAGGATGATCTTGCATCACTGATAATTCACTATTCTTATGATTCTGTTATTAGCGCATTAGCGCAGGTGTACCAGCAATATTATATGCGTAATAAAACTATTAATAATCTTGCTGGTCTGATATCAACGATTATAAGAAGTCAATTAAATATTTCTAAAAAGGCTGCGTAATACAGCCTTTTTCTTGTACCCTCTTTTTATCGTTTTCCTGTTTTATCTAACGAATAACTCTATGATTTAATTGTTGTATTTATTTTTATTAAATATATTATGCATTATAAATTTTATTAGTTTTAAAAATATATATATTATATATAATGTTACCTTTCTTTTGTCTAGCTTTTTAATATTACATGGAAAGATTTGTTCCTAAAATTGAAAAAAATATTTTTTTTTTGAAAATAAAATTCCTTTTAAGTAAAAAAAAAATTGTTTATTAAAAAAAAGATACATTTTAAAAAAAATATATACTTGTTTTGAATTCTATTAGACCTGATATTTGAAAATAAGTTACGCTTGTAATATTAAGCAGTATAGATAAATACTGGGTTTCTTATTATCTTGTTTAGCAATATATGTATATTGTTTTATATTATTTATATTTAAATAGAGAAATATATATTACAAAGGATTTTATAAATTAATATATAATAATAGATATGAAATAGAACTACTAATTTATGATATGTACTTACAGCGCTGCTCATAAGATTAAAATGCACCTGTTATATTCTAATAAAAATGTATATATAAAATGACGGATAACAATTCATACATGGGCTCTTATGAATATTATCCGTCAAATATTAAACTTGTATATTGCTCATATATCGCTTTTTATTTAATAAAGATATTAATATGTATGTTTATCCAAAAATGTCGTATATGGGCGAATTACAGACTCTCAATCAGATCGACTAATCGGTCTTTTAATATTTCTACTCTGATTTTTAATTCAGTATCATTCTTAATAATGTTTTTGTTATTTTTAAGTACATCAAAATTATTTTCTAATAAGTTCAAAGACTGTTCTAATTTTGCAATTGAATTGATACGTTTTAATTCAGAATCAGATATAGCTGTCTGACGTTGTTCTTTTTCTTTCTGCTGCTGTTTAAGTTTTTCAACTTGGGCTTCCATCTTTGCCTTTTCTTTTTCAGCTTTTTCCTTTGCCTGAATAGCATACTTAACCATATCATCTTTATTCTGTTCAGGAGTTTCTGTACTATTTTTCTGAATTGAATTAATCTTTTGTTCAAGCAGACGTATAGTCTGTTCCTTATCTTCTATTTCTTTATTGGCATTGTCTAGCTTTTCCTTATATTGCTTGGCTTCCGTTGCTCTTTCCTCAGATAACTTTTTAATAGACTGGAATTCTGCATTCTCTATAGTTCCATTCTTCTGGATAATTGATAATATTGTCTTCTGTGCATCTTCATCAAGCTTTCCAAATTTATCTGCCTGATTAAGATCTATTCCATTGGAGTTAAGAAGTTCACTTAATTCTGGAATGAGCTTTTCTGCTGTTGTGTACTTTCTTGCCTGTCTTTCAGATATATTAAGCTGATTAGCGATTTCGGCATGTATATTCTTAATTTCGCCTTTTAATTTTTTGGCTTCATACAGCTCAAGCAGCCGGCTTACTTCCCAGCGCTTAACTTCCATGCTTGATTCTCTTACATCATGGTTAGCAGATATAAGCATGATTTCTTCATCAATTGCATTAACATCTGATTTCTCAATCTTACAAGGTATTCCTGCTGGGAAATTGTCGCGATATTCTTTATCTGACATCTGACAGATAGCATGATATCTACGTTCACCAGAAATAAGCCGGTATAAATCTGTCTCTGCATCATATAAGACTGAAAGATTATGTCTTAAGCCATTAACAAGAATACTTTCCTTAAGAGCTTCTATTCCATCCTGAGTATATTGTTCATTCTTAGGATTTGGAATAATCTTTTCTTTTGGAATATACTTGAAATTGTACTGTGCTTTTGCTTGCATTTCACGGAGCTTCTCACCACCATCGTTATTAAGAACGCCTGATTTAGTTGTACCAGCGCTAAATGATTTCTTTGCCATTACTACTTCTCTCCTTTCAGATATTTAGCTAATTCTCTGAAGTGCTTGTTATCCATAAGACCAAGATAATTAACAAGTTCGATGTAATCCAGAGATGCAGGGCATCTCTTATCGTAAGTTAACAGAGGTTCAAATGTAGTATTAGATTCATTGACTGCAATACAGTTTCTTATTGAAACAGGCAGGAATCTGTCACCGAACATATTTTCATAACTCTCATACATTTGTTTAAATAGTGTAGTTCTTCCGGCAACTCTTGTCATAAATATACCAGCAAATTCGATACTTAAAGCATATTTATCATTGAGTTCTTCAATTGTGTCAAAAAGGGACATAAGACCATCATAAGAGAAATTATCTACGCATATTGGAGTTATTATCTTATCACTTGCACACATTGCGCAGGATGTAAGATATGACTTGAAAGGAGAATTATCTATTATTATATAATCAAATTCATCTTTTATAAGATTAAGATTGTATCTTAAGTATAATTCCACATTCGTTTCTTTCATTTTATCATATATTTTATAGATAAGACTATTTAATTCACGGGATGCTGTTAATAAAGAAATATTGTGATAACCTGTTTCTGTTATGTAATTCATAACTGCATCTTTGCTCTTCTGCTTAACACAGAACAAGTGTTCATAGTCGATATCTGGATTAGCTTCTGCCTGTCCGTACATTTTAGTTGTATTCATCTGAGGATCAAGATCAATTATAAGTACTTTATATCCTGATATAGACAGAATCTGTGCTATTGTTATGGCAGATGTTGATTTTCCAACGCCGCCCTTTTCATTTATTAAGCTTATTACTTCTGACATGAGTACCCCTTCCTATGTGTATTTGCTTTTATTATACATTATTTAAATATCATTTCAATGATTTTTTAAAATATTTTGAACTGAGTTCACAAATTTTCATTATGTGCTATAAATCGACAAAGATTGGGACTTTAAGTTTTGGTTAACATAAGATGTGTAATTATGAACTCAGTTCAAAGTTTTATATAAATTCTAATTAGCATACAATTGATATGTGAAGAAAAATATGAAAGATTAATTATATTGGTTTCATTTAAATTATGGAGCAATTAGATGAAAAGAATTGAACTGAGTTCATTTTTTAAAGATTATATACAATTTTGTTAACAAAATTATTATGTGAAACAAATTGTGGGAATAAAAGAGTTGCATAGTGGAAATTATATTGAAGACACATTTAATATTAAACTTACAAATTGTGACCATATAGAATGGTTGCATATAAATATCAACCTAACCATATTGATTAACTATAATATTAACTGAACTCAGTTCAAATTATACCATATTACATAATATTAAAAATAAATAATTGAACTGGGTTCATAAAAGAACTATGATAAAGAACATATGTTTATGTTTCATGTGAAACATTTTCACAAGATATTGTGCCATTTTTATAGGCGAACCACAATTACTAAGCATATATTTCCCGCTTGAGTTATTGAATATAAAAATGTATAATTTGCAATAATTACAATATATAAACATAAGAGGTACATTATGGTTTTTAGTGAGAAATATAGGATAAGATTGGAGGATTGTGGAACGGATTGCCTTGCAACAAATAAGGCAGTTCTTACAATAATAGAAGATATTGCTGGATTACATTCTGCTTCAGTTGGATTAGGTTTGGGAGAATTCAGCAAGAGTAAATGTGCATGGGTAGTTCTCAACTGGAATGTAAAGATTATTAACAGACCACATTATAATCAGGTAGTAAATGTATATACATGGTCAACTAATGTTGATAAGCTCTTTGTCGACAGGGATTTTGAAATAAGAGATAATTCTGGCGAAATAATGGTAATTGCGACATCAAGATGGATATATATGGATATATTCAGAAGAAGACCAGTGAGAATAACGCCAGATTTAATGGAAAAGTATCAGTCAGAGCCGCAAAAACATGTGTTTGAAGATAATATTACCAAATCAGTAATCCCGGAAACGGACTATATTGAAACACATTATATGGTATTAAGAAGAGATGTAGATCATCTAGGACACATGCATAATATTAGTTATCTTGATGCAGCATATGATGTAATGCCAGATGATATATATGAAAACGCTGATTATAACTGTTTTTCAATAGAATACAAAAAAGAATTACTGAAATCAGACAAAGTTATGGCACATTTTTACAAACTTGATAAAGGGTGTATAATAACATTTAATACGGACAAGATAAATGCAGTAATAACATTAAAAAAACAAATTTAGAAGTTATTCTGCATATTATTTATTACTCATTATATGACAAAATATGTCAAAAGGAGGTACATTATGTCATTAATCAATAAGGAAAAGTTTTTAAATGGAGTAGGAAAGGCTGTTGATGTAACCAACAAAGCAGCAGATAAGGTTGGAACATTTGTTAAGGACAACGAACTTGATAAAAAAGCTAAGAATGTTGCTAAAAAGGCGGAAAAAGGAATAAAAAAGGTTGGAAATAAGGTAGGAGAAGTTGCCGGCGAGGTGGTTGCAGGATATAAGAGCAAGACATCAGAAACATCAGCATCAGAAACATCAGCGTCTGGAATCACATGTGATAACCAGGCATGTTCTAAAGAAGATGATAATTAATCTCTGAAGATTTATGAGGTATACAAGAGGATAATTAATGCAAAGTGATTTTTCAAAGGGCAGAATATGGAAGAATATTATTAATCAGGCAATACCTCTGATGATAGCCCAGCTTATACAGATATTATATAACGTGGTTGACAGGATATATATTGGTCATCTGCCGGTTATTGGAGGAAATGCGCTGACAGGCATAGGTCTGGTGTTTCCAATAACAACGTTAATAGCGGCATTTACTAATCTTTTTTCTACTGGCGGAGTTCCGCTATTCTCTATGGCAAGAGGTGCTAAAGATGAGAAAAAGGCTGAAAATATACTGGGACAGGTTGTTTCACTGCTTCTCATAACATCAGTAATAATAATGGTGTTGTGTTATGTGTTTAAGAAACCAGTGCTTTTCCTGTTTGGAGCAAGTAATGAAACGTATGTATATGCCAATGAATATCTGAAAATATACCTGTTAGGAACAGTATTTTCAATGATATCAACTGGGTTAAATGGATTTATCAATGCACAGGGCTATCCAAGAAAAGGAATGCTTACAGTGCTTCTGGGTGCTATAATAAATCTGATTCTTGATCCAATATTTATATATGGATTCCATATGGGAGTACAGGGAGCAGCAATAGCTACAGTTATTAGCCAGGCATGCTCATTTATATGGGTCATTAATTTCTTTTATGGAAAAGATACATTATACCGCATAAAACATGACAATCTCAGGCTTAATGTTAAAAGTGTATTATCGATTACTTCGCTTGGCATCTCAGGGTTTGTTATGCAGGGAACAAACTGTCTGGTACAGATTGTCTGCAACAAAATGCTGTTCATGTATGGTGGAGATATGTATGTTGGAATCATGACAGTTATTAATTCCATCAGGGAGATTTTGTCAGTTCCGGGAAGTACGCTTGGAAGCGGAGCACAGCCGGTTCTTGGATATAATTATGGAGCAAAAGAATATGAAAGAGTTCGGAAAGCAATAAGATTTACAGCTGCAATAGCGTTTGTGTATATGCTGATTGCATGGTTGGCAGTAATTATTTTTCCGAAACAGATCTTGTCAATATTTACAACAGATTCGTCAATGATAAAGGCTGGAGAAAATGCATTGAAAATATACTTCTTCGGATTCTTTTTCATGGCATTTCAGTTTGTTGGACAGTCAACATTTACAGCCTTGGGATGCGCCAAGAGAGCAGTATTCTTTT
Source organism: uncultured Eubacterium sp. (assembly GCA_945910225.1). Lineage (GTDB taxonomy): Bacteria > Bacillota > Clostridia > Lachnospirales > Lachnospiraceae > Lachnospira. Next base: position 38,024 of record CAMDYG010000012.1, read on the forward strand.
CAATATTCCGAAAAGTGATTATTGTTGTTCCGTTAACAATACTTCTGCCAATGGCAGGATTAGGAGTGGAAGGCGTATTTATAGCAGAACCGATATCTAACGCAGTGGGCGGATTAGCAAGCTTTACCACGATGTATTTTACGCTTTACAAAAAGCTTCCAGAATAGTATTCTAAAGAAAATGATAGCAAAGAAGCCATCGTTCCATGAATTGGAGCGGTGGCTTTACTTGATTACAGGGTGATTGAAGGAGGAATCAGACATGGATATATTCGATATTGTTGGACCAGTTATGGTTGGTCCGTCAAGCTCCCATACAGCAGGGGCTGCAAGAATAGGATATATAGCTGGAAAGCTTATCGGAGAACCTATTGCGAAAGTAAAAATATTGCTTTATGGCTCATTTCTGGCAACAGGAAAAGGACATGGAACAAGAAAAGCGCTTGTTGCCGGACTGCTTGGAATGAAACCTGACGATATGAGGATACCAGACAGTATAGAGATTGCCAGAAAAAGTGGAATGGAAGTAGAATTTGGGGAATCAGTGTTAAGGGATGCACATCCTAATACAGCACAGATACAGATAGAATCAGTAAATGGAAATAAACTTGAAGTTGTTGGAGAATCACTTGGCGGTTCAAGAATAAATATAGCGCAGATAGATGGAATAGCGACTAATTTCTCCGGAGATTATCCTACATTAGTTGTGCATAATATGGATCAGCCCGGACATGTAGCAGAAGTAACATCTATGCTTGCACATAAATCAGTAAATATAGCTACAATGCAGTTGTACAGAGCCAGCAGGGGAGGCAATTCTGTTATGGTAATAGAATGTGATCAGGAAATTCCTGATGAGGGAATTAAGTGGCTTAAGAATGTTGAAGGCGTTATAAAGGTAACTTATCTTGGCATGGAATAACGAGGAAACTATTGGAGGGACGATGATGATATATAATTCTATAAATGATCTGGTGTGTTTGAGCAAAGAAAACAAACAGGAAATCTGGCAGATAATTCTTACCTGTCAGGCACAGGAAAAACTTATATCAGAAAAAGAAGTGTTTTCCCAAATGAGAGAAATGTATTTTGCAATGAAGAATGCTGATGAACAATACGATAAAACACTTACATCCCCAAGCAGGATGGCAGGTGGCGATGGACAGAAAATGCATGAATATAATGAAGCAGGGAAGAATATATGTGGGGATTTTATTGGAATGGTTATGGAAAAGGCCATTAAGATGGGAGAATCTAATGCATGTATGAAAAGAATAGTGGCAGCTCCTACAGCTGGCTCATGTGGTGTTATACCGGCAGTTTATCTGTCGTATCAGAAATGCTTCAATATAGTAGAAGATGAAATTGTAAAAGCATTGCTTATATCGGCAGGAGTTGGAGCAGTTATTGCTGCTAATGCGAGTATAGCCGGGGCGGCAGGAGGATGTCAGGCAGAGATTGGGTCAGCAAGTGCAATGGCTGCAGCAGGGCTTGCATATCTTCAGGGAGCTGCAGCAGAAGGTATATCTAATTCAGTGGCACTTGCATTAAAAAGTGTCCTTGGACTTACTTGCGATCCGGTATGTGGATTAGTTGAAGTTCCATGTATAAAAAGAAATGTTATGGGAGCAGTAAATGCGGTAACAGCGGCACAGATGACAATGGCAGGGATAAAAAGTGCAATTCCAGCAGATGAGGTAATAGATTCGATGAGACGAATTGGAAATGATATGCCAGTATGCCTTAAGGAAACAGGTGAAGGAGGATTGGCAGTTACTCCTACAGCAATAGAGTACAGAGAAAAATTAAATAATATTGACAATTAATGTCACAAAAAATGACAAAAATTCGACAAAAAATACTGATTTTTTTGCAAATTTGGCAAAAAATCTGTTGATTGGAGAAAATATTGTGATATAATATAAACAATTGCAAGGGAAGTTGAATTTTTTTGAATGAATTTGATTGAGATTGCAAGTTAATACACACACAGATATAAGGATAACTCCATAATTCCTTATATTTGACTATATTTCTATCCCCTCTACTCATCCCCGGTTCCCCCAGAGCCGGGGAAGTTTTTTTATACTTTTCTTAACATTTAATCTGTTATCTATGATATAATCACAAAATAATTCTTAATAAAATAATGGATGTTTATCCATATCAGGAGTAGAAAGCATTATGACAAGAAAAGAACTTAACGAAATAAAATCACAATATACGATCGAGGATTGCGGAATATTAAGATTGTGCGGATGTTATGTTGACGGAGAACGCAACAAAATAACACAGTTTAATGAGAATTTCCTGAATCTTCCAGAAGAGGAAAAACACAAGTATTTTGAAATATTTAAAAAGACATTATCAGGAACGCCTGGCAAGAATCTTGTAGATATGAAATTTAATGTTGATGCATATGCAGATGAGGGAGCCAGAACATTTTTGATGAATCTTAGAGACAGTGGTCTTAAAGATGACAGGATGCTTGACGAATTTTATGACAGAATTATTAATAATTACAGCTATGTAGGCAATTATCTTATTCTTCTTATTAATCAGGTGTATGATATACCTGCTGTTACAACAGATAATATTGAAATGGAAGATGCATCAGATGAGGTGTATAGTTATATTTTGTGCAGCATATGTCATGTTAATCTTTCAAAGCCGGGACTTGGCTATGATGAGGAAGATAACAATTTCCATGATAAGAAGCAGAATCATATGGTTGACGTACCAGATGTTGGATTTTTATTTCCAGTATTTAATAGAAGAAGTGCAGATGAGGACATGGCATTATTCTACACGAAGGATGTAAGTGAATTTGAGGATGGACTTATTGACTGCCTGCTTGATTGCGCTGTGCCGCTTCCGGCAAAGCAGCAGAAAGAAACATTTACATCACTTGTAAGTGAAGCGCTTGGAGAAGAGGCTGATCTGGAGGTTGTTAAAAATATACATGAGAATCTGGAACAGATAATAGAAGAAAAGAAGCAGGAAAGCCCTGCACCGGTAATGCTTGATAAGACAGAAATGAAAGATTTGCTGGAAAAGAGCGGAGTCAGAGAAGAAAGACTTGAGAACTTTGAAGAGCATTTTGAGATGGCTGCAGGGGAGCAGGGAAAACTTGTTGCATCAAATGTTTCATCTGGAAAGAAATTTGAAGTAAAAACGCCAGATGTTGTTATAAAGATTAATTCTGATAAAACGGACATTGTAAGTACACAGGTGATTGACGGAAGGCAGTGCCTTGTAATTCAGATAGATGAAAGACTTGAGGTTAATGGAATTTCGGTTAATCCGGATACTGGAGAGGTTATAGACAGAACAGAGAGGTAGAATCTTTATGACATTTGCGAAATTAATGCATAACTTTAACGGACATCTTCATACAGTTAATTCACACAGAAGACTTGTGAGAAAATATTGTTTTAAATTAGGGTTGTACAGACAAGGAATTATGCATGACTGGTCCAAATATTCACCATCAGAATTCATACCAGGAGTAAAATATTATCAGGACGGACACAGGAGTCCTAATAATGCGCAACGAGAGGATGAGGGAGTTTCAAAAGCCTGGCTTCATCATAAAGGACGTAATAAACATCATTTTGAATACTGGATTGATTATGATGTGGATGGAGAAAATGCGGTTCTTGCAGGAATGAAGATGCCTGTAAAATATGTTGCAGAGATGTTTTGTGACAGAATTGCAGCAAGCAGAATATATAATAAGGAAAAATATAGGGATTCCGATCCGCTGGACTATTATCTCAAAGGACTGGGACATTATATTATGCATCCACAGACGGATGAACTGCTTCACAAGCTTTTACAGATGCTGGCAGATAAAGGGGGAGATTATACATTTGAATATATCAGGAAAAATGTATTAAAGAAATCTTACTAAAGAACCATGGCAAGATTTAGGTAGTATTTCGGTATTTTGGAAAAAAATAGGTTTTTTTAGTAATTAATATGTTGTATAATGATAAAAGCAATATAGGGATATCCCTTTTGGTGAATAATTTTATAAGAGGAAAAGGAGGTCTTACAATATGGGTAAGTTGCATACTAAGGCCGAGAGAGATGAAAAGGTTAAAGAGATTAAGGCCGATAAAGACAAGAAAGTAAAAGAAGTTAAGGCTAAGAAGAAAGAAATCGATGCCGAGGTTAAGAAAAAGGCAAAGAAGGCTGTTGATGATGGAAAGAAGAGACGGGCCGGAATTACATCTAGGCTTGTGACACTTGCAATAGTTCCTGCAGTAGTGATGGTTCTTGGATTAATAACAACAACAGTGTTCAGTCTTAAGTCAGGACTGGAAGAAGAGGCTATGGATGGTCTTGAACTGTTAGGTGGAGCAGTCCAGAGTTCTTATGAGGATATTAAAGGTAATTTTGAATATAAGAATGGAAAGCTTTTCAAAGGAGATGAGGAGCTTACAATTAAACCAGCGGCATTGGATATATATGTTAAGGATTCTAAGAATAATGCCCAGGTTACATTAACATATGGAACAACAAGAGTACTTACGACACTTACAGATGATAAGGGAGTAAGACTTACAGGAACAGAGATATCTGATGAAGTGTGGGATGTAGTCAAGACGGGGAAGACATACAGAGGTACCAGCATTAAGATTGATGGAAAGAGATACTGCGCAGTATATGTACCACTTAAGGACAAGAATCAGGTTGTTGGATGTGTTTTTGCAGGAGAACCAACATCAGAGATAGCATCATACATAATGCAGAAAGTAGTCAATATGCTTATTGTTGCAGCTGGAATACTTGTTATTGTTGCAGTTGGTGCATTTTTAATAGCAAGGAGCATATCACAGTCTATTAAGAAAGCTAGTGTATCAGTTACACGAGTTGCAGGAGGAGACCTTACGACAGAGGTTAATGCAACAGTTCTTAAGAGAAAAGATGAAATTGGTGATATGGGCAGAGATCTTGCGACTCTTATTAACAAGCTGAGAGAGATTGTAGGAAGCCTTTCACAGTCAGCAACAGATCTTAGTGAATCAGGTAACAATATTGATTCAATGGCATCAAAGTCAAGTATAGCGGCGGGAGAGATAAGTACCGCAGTTGAAGAGATTTCTAAGGGTGCAGTATCACAGGCAGAAGAGATTGAGACAGCAACTAATGAGATTATGAATATGGGTGAACAGATAACACAAATTGTTAACAACATTTCAGATCTTACAGATGCATCAAAGTCAATGGAGGAAGCTGGTAATGCATCACAGGAGACAATGGAAGAGTTAAGTGAGGCAGTTCAGAGAACAACAGATGCAGTTGCAAGAATTGCAAAGCAGATAGAGCTTACTAATGAATCAGTTGATAAGATAGGTAATGCAGCAACATTGATTGCTGATATTGCCAGCCAGACAAGTCTCTTATCGCTTAATGCTTCTATCGAGTCTGCAAGAGCAGGAGAGGCAGGAAAGGGATTTGCAGTTGTTGCATCAGAGATTCAGAAGCTTTCTTCACAGTCAGACAGTACAGCTAATAAGATTCAGGAGATAATTACTGATCTTCAGAATGATTCAAGAGAGACACTTGAAGTAATGAAGAAGACAGAAATACTTGTTAAAGAACAGTATGAGAAACTGACAGCTACAGAAGAGAAATTCAGACAGGTTGATGATGGTATTAATGTTTCAAAGAATGGAACAGCTGTTATTAAGGGAAATGCGCAGGAATGTGATAGTTCAAGAGTAACTGTAGTAGATGTTATATCTAATCTGTCTGCAATATCAGAAGAGAATGCCGCTTCAACACAGCAGACAACTTCTTCAATGCAGGAGCTTAATGCAACAATTAACCTTCTTGCAGAGACAGCAGCCAAGGTTAAGGATGTATCAGATAAGCTTAATGAAGATATGAAGTATTTTACAATATAATATATGTCAACATAATAAAAAGAGTTAATACTGCATTAATATGCGAGGGGCTAGGCACCTCCGTTACAGTATTAACTCTTTTTTTATTTAAATTTTTTCAAGAGAATTAATAAGTTCCTTTAGTTGGGAACGGATTTTTTTGCGGTTAATATCCGTATAACCAACTTTATTTGCAATACGATAAAGGTATTCCTGAAAGTTCTGAATAAGCTGCGGATGATTAAAATCCAAAACCATGCTTGGAACGGCAGTACGGATAAGTAGCGCTCCAGAGCCTTCGTTAACAATAACACACACATTATCATCCGGATCATAATCGATGGGAACAAAGAAATAATTAGGATGAGCATCCATTATATCTACTATATTCTTAAGATGTGCAGCGTAAGTCTTTGGCGTGTAATAGACTGGCACATTTTGTTTTACAACTGGAAATATTACAGGAACATGACCATCGATTATTTGCTCGACAGTTGCCAGCGGACATATATCAACATTTCGCATTTCATCAAATACTGGATTAAGCTGGTAAGAGGTACGAAGGCTTACACCAAGGCTGTCCGGGTTGTTGGTCAGGAACTGGAGCATAAGTTCATCTGGCATTGCTGCTGGAGGAAGGCTGAGTCCCTTCTGTATGTGACCTACAGGCATGCTCAGGTACTTATGAAAACATTTTGAAACATCTTCAGCTGATTCATATATATTCATTGCTGGACGGCAGTAAGATAAAAATGTATTGAATTCGTTCTCCTTAACAGTGACAACTGCAGATTCTGTGGTTAATACAGTAAATGAATTCTCTGTAATAGTTGACAGGCAGTCGGAATATACAGCTACATGTCCAGGATATATTATGCTGATTTTTGAAAAAAGGTTATCTCTCATACGTGGATAATAATATGACTTTACCCGTCCTGTAAGATACGCAGGAATCCAGTAAAAGAATTCCTCAAAAAACTGTGTTGTATTAACAGGAGATGGAGATATCTGGCATATTTCATATCCAGTATCTAATAATTTCAGAATAAGCTCCTGCAGAGAATTGAGAATATCCTTATTGTCAAATATGCTGTATACGTCATCATCAATCCACACATATATAGTTCCTGTTTCATCTAAAGACAGAAGATAATTAATGAAACTAAAGATTGCCTGGCGTTTACCTTTCTGCTTGTATAAAATACTTGTTGAATCAGGTGAAATATCTATAGTATTGATTCCATGAATATTGCTGTTACCTGGAGCAGTAACATTTTCATTGAGAATAGTATCAACAATTGTATCTGGCATTGGTAAAGTGTCTGTAAGCCATTGATATAGCATATCAGAGTATTCAGATAATGGACGCTGGTGATTGAAGCGTGAGTAATCTGATGCAAGTGCAAGTGCCTTTCTCTGATAATTCAGCTTTATTGCATTGGCAAAATACTTAGCCATTCTTTTTACAACATCCTTGTCACGTGGACATTTTCTTTTTCCATTGCGATACAGGCTCACAGCAGAATTATCAATGTTTATGGCACTGGCAAGAGTGGTGTTATTAGTGTTGGTAATATCCATTAGGAATTTGAATTTATCATTAAAAGTCATGGCGTCTCCTTAAGCAAATGCATGCACACCTGAAATAATAAGTGTTGTCAGTGTGCGTGCCATTTCATCAAGTGTTGTTTCATTAGGATTGCATATCCATTGATAATATACAGAAATAATTCCACCAGCAACGAAGCTTGAAATAAAAAGATAATGAGATTTGGGAACGTTCATTTTGATATCTTTATCTTCAAGCTCTTTCAGGATAGTTTCCTGAAGAGTGGTCTGGAGCTTGTTAAAAAGCATACTGCCATTATCAGATGCAAACAAATCCCTTACAATATCCGAATTGGACATTATTGTATTAAGAAATGCAAATAATGTCTGTGGAGAAAGCATATTGTAATCTTCTGACATGTCATAGATAAGATCCTTAAGAGATGTGATGAGTTCACTGATTCCCTCATCAAGAACATCATTAACAGTAGAATAGTAAGTGTAAAATGTCTTCCTATTAATGTTGGCTGCGGCTGAAAGTTCAGTGACAGTAATGGAATTAAGCTTTTTCTTCTGCATAAGTTCAATCAAAGCTTCGTATATTGCTTTTTTAGTTTTGACAATTCGTCTGTCAGTTGATTTTGAAGAAGTAGATGTGTCCATAATTATCCTCCTTATCAGACTTTATAATATACTCGTAAAAATAGTGTTAATAAATAATAAACTAAAGAAATTGCAAAGTATTTTCTTACAAAATAATTTTACAACAATATATGACAACAGTAAACAAGATATGACAAAATGTTTCTTAAGTGCCAAAAAGGTAATATTTGACCTTTGAAAAATATTGTTAAAAAACATACAATTTGAAATGGAAACATAATGTGTGATAATGGAACATATGTGTATTAAGTATACACAAGAGGTGGATCATAATGAAAAAGAAAAATACATTTATTAATGCAACAGCCCAATTGGGCAAGGGTCTTTTATATGCATATATGTATATTATGTTCAGACCTAAGATTTGTTATCAGAGCAGGAAGGCAAAAGAAGAAATCGAAAAAGGCGGAGTTATATTTATTGGAAACCATGTGGGACATAATGATGGACAGATGTTTTATATGCTTTTTAAGAACAGTGTTCTTATTATAGCTAAAGACTGGGCTGATAAGAAAATATTAAAGTGGCTTACAAGTGGTGGAAAGTTCATATCAGTTGACAGGTTTGGAACGGACATAACATGGATAAGAGGAGCATCAGAACATCTCCGTTCAGGAGACAATATGATCATATTTCCAGAGGGACATACATCAAAGACTGGTGTAATGGATGAGTTTAAACCAGGTTTTGCAATGCTGGCTGTTATGTCAGGTGCAAAGATTGTACCGGTATATAATAACGGAGAGTATCATAAGCTGTTTGGAAAGAGATTAAGATTATATGTAGGTGAACCAATGGAACTTACAAAAGAGGGTAAGGGACTTAATGCAGAGTATATTGCCAGTGAATGTGGACGTTTCCGCGAGGCAGTGGAGAAACTCAGCAGGCAATAGTGGCAGAGGACGGGGCTGCGGCAGGCTGTGACGCGGGCGGTGTGTAGGTGTGCAGCATTTTGAAACACGCTTCCTCTAGTATCCAGACGCAGCGGTACTAGGTTCATTCTCGCTTGTGTGAGGAATGTTGGGAGCAAGCTCCCCATCCCACGCACAAGTGTGAATTCACCAAGTGCCAGTGTCTTCCAACGGTTTCAAAATGCTGCACACCTACACACCACCTATGTCCCACCTAGCTCGCAGCCCCTGTGTGTCACTGCCTTTGGAGGGCTGCCTCCTGCGGAGGGGCGCCTTTTTTCTGATGTGGAATAATTAAATACAAGGAGGAGATTATGGATCATTATTTTTATAACATGGTAACCCCTGATGAAATGGCTACTTTGGAATATATTCCAACTATTCCGGAGTTCCTGGATTTTATTAAGAAGCAATATTCTGATTATCCAGCCATAAGTGACAAGATTACTACATATACATATGAAGAACTTGTTTCAAGGGTTGCTAAGAGAGTTACATTTATTAATTCGTTAGGACTTGAAAAGGGTTCAAATATTGCTGTACTGGCTAAGAATGATCTGGATGCAATGGAACTTTTTCTTGCAATTCCAGCAGCTGGACATGTGCTGTTGATGCTTCCTAATGCACTTAATGAGAAAGCACTTGCGGGAATCAGCATGAAGTTTGATCTTGCAGGTATGTTTGTGGGAAAGGAATTTACAGAGGTTACAGCTAATGTGCCTTGCAAGACATGGGCAAGTAGTTCAATAGGTGATACAGAGAGCGCATTTGCAGATGTTGAAAAAGATACTACAGCAGCGATATTCTTTACAGGAGGAACTACAGGAGCGCCTAAGGGAGCGGTTCATAGTCATGGTTCTATTATGAGAGGTTCATTTAATGGTGTATTTGGACCAGGAAATATACTTCATAAAAGATATATAGCCATGCTTCCGCTTTCACATATTTTCGGCGCTATCATGGGTTACATGGCTAAGTTGTATACAGGCTCACTTACATATACATGTACTGATATGAGAGCGGGCATTGGTGATATTCCGGTTGTCAGACCAACAACGCTTGTGCTTGTTCCAGGACTTGTTGAGATTATTATTAATATTGCCAAGGCAAAGGGAAAAGCTTTTCTTGGAGATCTTGAGAATATTATGTGTGGAGCTGCACCAGTTCCACCAAGACAGATGGCTGAATGCCGTGAACTGGGAATTACATTATGTGCAGGATATGGACTGACTGAGTGTGCTAACCTGACAGCAGGTAACTGCGATACAGATAAGAAGCCAGAGTCTATGGGACATATATATCCGGAGCAGGAAGTTAAGGTTGTTAATGGAGAACTTTGGATTAAAGGCGACAATGTAATGAAGGAGTATTACAAGGATCCAGAGCATACAGCAGAGGTATTTGAAGATGGATGGTTTAAGACTGGAGATCTTGTAGAATTCGATAATGAAGACTGGATATACATAACAGGCCGTATTAAGAACCTTATAATTCTTCCTAATGGTGAAAATGTATCACCTGAAGAGATTGAAGAATTATTCTATAAACAGCCATTAGTAAAGGATTGTCTTGTGCAGGAAATGGAAATGAATGGAAACACTGTTATAGGCGTTGAGATTATTCCATATATGCCTGAATTACAGGGAGCATCTGAAGATGAAATCCAGAAGAGATTACAGGATGCTGTTAATGAGGTTAATAAGGAGCTTCCTCCATATAAGAGGGTGCTTAAGCTTAAGGTGCGTACAGAGGATTTCAAGAGATCTGGCGCAATGAAGATATTGAGGAACCAGGCGTAAGACAGTGACATAAGGACGGGGCTGCGTAAGGCAGTGACATGGGCTTGTGAGGGTGTGTAGCATTTTGAAACACGCTCCCGCTCGTATCCGGACGCAGCGGTACTAGGTTCGCTGGAGTTTGTTGGCACTGTGTGCCAACTGCTCCAGCTTACCAAGTGCCGGCGTCCTCCCACGGTTTCAAAATGCTACACACCCACACCGCCTATGTCCCACCCAGCTCGCAGCCCCTGCGTATGTCAACTGCTTTACGGGCTGCCTCCTTTGGAGGTTCGCCCGGTGGGGAGAAAGTGTAGAGGGCGGAAGGTTGCAGACCGCCGGGTGCGTAGCCAGCCTACGGCTGGCGCATCGCACTTTAGTTGATTAAAATCCGGGAATGTGTCAGTCGCAGGTATGTGGTTTTGAAAAGGATTGCGGAAAAAACCATTGGAAGACGCCGGCACTTAGGGAATTCGTGGTTAGTGTGGGATGCGGGAGTTTGCTCCCGGCATCCCACAACAAAACACGAATGAGCTTAGTGTCCGTTGCGTCTGGATATGAGCGGAAGCGTGTTTTTGGAGCAATTTTTTTCAAAACCACATACCGGACGATTGCCAACACACTCACCGGATTTCAATAAAGTAAAGAAGGAGATTTTATTATGGTATTCGAGAAGTTAAAGGGAATTTTTGGAAGGGTTATGCCACAGTGCGACCCATCAACTATTACTATGGATAGTGTTCTTACAACTGATTTAGGAGTTGATTCTCTTAATATGATGTTACTTGCTATCACTGTAGAAGATGAATTCAAGATCAGATTCAGTTCTGATGCAAAGCTTGAAACTGTTAAGGATATTGTTGACTATGTAGAAGCTAATGCTAAATAGAGGTCTTTTATGAGTGAGTTAAAGACAGGTCTTGTTCTGGAAGGTGGGGCAATGAGAGGTATATTCTCTGCCGGAGTTCTTGATTACATGCTTAAGGAAGACATTTATTATGATTATGTTATAGGTGTGTCAGCAGGTGCAGGTAATGCTGTGAATTATGTTTCCAGACAGGAAGGAAGAACCAAAAAGATAATTACGCATGAGAATGCTGAGAGGTATTATGGCGTAGGGCAGCTGTTTGAGAATAAGAAGATTCTTAATCTTGAAATGCTGGTTGCAGAGTATGCCCTGAAAGATATCCCTTATGATTTTGATACATTTTTTGCATCTAAAACTGAATGCGAAAGTGTAGTTGTTAATTGCGAAACAGGAAAAGCAGAGTATAAGGGGAATTTTAAGACAAAAGAGGAATTCCTTAAGTGTCAGATGGCAAGCTGCTCAGTTCCATTTATATGTAATCCGGTTGAGATAGATGGATATCACTATCTGGATGGAAGCATTATTGATTCAATTCCAATTGCGAGAGCAGTAGAGAAGGGATGCGATAAGATAGTTGTTGTCCTTACCAAACCAGAGGGGTCTAAGCCTACAGATTATTCTAAGGTTAAGAAGCTTATTGACTGGAGCTATAAGAAGTATCCGCAGTTATGTGAGGCTATGGCACACAGAAGACAGGCTTATGACAAGCAGGATAAATATATGAAAAAGCTACAGGAAGAGGGCAAAGTATTTGTTATTCGTCCACAGGAACAGATGATAAGACATTTTGAGAATAACAATGAAAAACTCCTGCAGTGCTATCAGTATGGATATGACACAATGAGAAGACAATTCAAGGCATTTGAGAAATTTATGGAAAGTTAGAGTTGTCAGAGTTGTAGTTATGAGTTGATTATTAGTTTAAAATGGAGATATGATATGAAGGTTTTAGTAGTAAACGGAAGCCCTAAAGGACCAAAGAGTAATACTATGCAGATGACAAATGCGGTTCTTAAGGGACTTAAGGAGACAAATCCGGATGCTGAAATAGAGCTTCTTACAGTTAAGGATATGGATATTAAACCATGTATGGGGTGTATGAGCTGTTGGGGAAAAACAGCAGGACAGTGTGTTATTAATGATGTAATGCAGGATGTACATGTTAAATTCATGAATGCAGATGTTATTATATACAGCTTCCCACTGTATTTCTTTGGAATGCCAGGTCCGATGAAAACATTTGTTGACAGAATTATGCCACTTATGGAGACATATAAGGGTAAGGTAAGAGATATCGGAGATAATGCTTTCCATGAATTCCGTTATGATGTAAGTGGAAAGAAATTCTATGTTATATCATCATGTGGATATGGAAGAACACAGGAGATATATGATGCTCTTATCAAGGAATTTAATTTCATATACGGAAAGGGCAGATATCAGGCATTCCTATGTCCACAGAGTGAGATGTTTGCAATTCCACCAATGGTAAATCAGATTAATGAGTATCTTAAGAGATATACAGAGATTGGTAAGGTTATGGGAAGAGGTGAAGATGTACCTCAGGAGATGATTGACTATGCGTCACAGCCAATGATTCCACAGCGTGCATTAGAGAAGCTGATGAATAATTATTGGGATGCAGTTACCCCGGAAAATCCGCTTCCAGCACCTAACCTTAGATAAGAGGCAGAATATGAAGACATATTATATGTTTGGTGATTCGCTTATGAGAGGTGTTATGCCAGATGAATCATGGAATTATCACAGTTCTGATGCAATCGGATTTGAAAAAATGCAGACACATTATAATATGAAGTTTGTCAATTATGCCATGCCTACATTTACATCCGAAAGAGTTAAAATGTGGATGATACAGACGATGGGAAGACAGGAAAAGCCAGATGCTGCATTTATTGAGTGTGGTGGTAATGACTGTGATTATGATTGGAAATCAATCTGTGAAGGCAAATGTGACTATGAACACAGACACAGGGTTGCGCCGGATCAATTTAAGAAAAATTATGAAGATATGATACACATTTTACAAAAGCAGAGAGTTGAAGCGGTAGCGGTTATAGCACCTCCAATTCCTGTTGAAGTGTATCTTTCACATTTGCTTGAAAGTGGAGTTGACAGAAATATTATGTCAGAATATGTGAACTCAGTTCAGCAGATGTATGATGAATTTGCTGAATATGGAGAAATTATGCGGCTGACAGCAAAGGAAAATGGTTGTAGTGTATTAAGTCTTAGAGAAAGTTTTCTTGCTGTTGACGACATGTTGGCATATTATAGTAAAGATGGTATGCATCCAAATAAGAAAGGATACATGCTTATTCATGATGAATTTGCGAAATATTTTGCTTCGCATATGTAGAAAGAATGAGGGTTTAAGAATGTTTAATCTGCGTTTTAAATGCACTGTTATATCGAGCTGGCGTATGGTACTTCGTGCTGTGCCTAAAGCTAACAAGATGATTGCCAATAAGAGCAGTCATTCTGCAGAGGAGAGATTCGCATATGCACAGTGGATTATTGATTATATGAGGAGACGCGCCAGAACAAGAACTAAGGTATTTGGAAGAGAGAATATCCCTAAGGACAGTAATTACATAATGTATCCTAATCATCAGGGAAAGTATGATGCTCTTGGAATTATTCTTGCACAGGAAAAACCATGCGGTGTACTGTGGGGAAAGAAGCAGGCTGAGAGGCTTATGAGCCGTCAGGTATGCGGTCTTATTGATGCAGTTGTTATTGATCTTGATAACAACAGAGATAAGGTCAGGGCAATCATGGATGTTACCAAGCAGGTAAAGTCAGGCAGAAATTTTCTTATATTTCCTGAAGGCGGATATACTGATAACAAGAATGAGCTTCAGGAATTTCAGGCAGGATGCTTCTCATGCAGTCTTCATACAAGGACACCTATAGTACCGGTGGCATTGTATGATTCATATAAGTCTATGAACAGTAACACATTTGAAAAGGTTGATACCCAGGTGCATTTTCTTAAGCCCATTCTTTATTCTGAATATGGAAATCTTAAGAAAAAAGAAATCGCAGAGCTTGTAAAAAGCAGGATTGATGAGCGTTTGAAAGAGATAAAGGCGGGAACCTTCAACGAAAGTTATGAGCTTATTGGGTAAGTTGAATAATAGTAAAAATACAGATTAATGAGTAGGTCAGATACACCTTAATGAGGCATCTGACCTACTTTTTTTGTTCGTCCCCCCTAAATGGGGTAAAAAGTCAAGGTTTGTTAATAATTACAGTAGCTGTAAAACTGATGTGTGTGATGCGAATGCTGAAAACGCAGTATTTAAGCGCATTTAAAGCAAAATAGATTGATAATTACAGAAGATTTGATATACTAAGCACCTTAATTTATTGTTAAAACTGCACAAAAATATGTGGCGAAAATCCATCGGGAAACGACATATTTACCAATGGTGTAGATTGACTTGGGGGTGGTATTGTGTTAATCTTAAGACAATTTCGGTGGATGTCCGGATTTTCAAAACAACTGACACTTTAAAGGGAAATAAGTGTCTGGCAACAAGGAGGCAATTTTATGAAAAAGAATAAGAAGAGGATTCTTGCAGCAGTCATGACTGTGCTTATGGCGTTGACATTAATCCCAACATGGCTGTTAGGTGGTGTATTT
Organism: uncultured Eubacterium sp.; assembly: GCA_945910225.1. Classification (GTDB taxonomy): domain Bacteria; phylum Bacillota; class Clostridia; order Lachnospirales; family Lachnospiraceae; genus Lachnospira. The sequence goes on from CAMDYG010000012.1 coordinate 53,352, forward strand.
GCTACTACAGCGAAGGCTGAGAATCAGGGGAGTTTTGACTCAACTGGGTTTGACGTTGTTAAGTTAGGTACCCAGACTGATAGTACAAGTGTAACAGCAGAATATAAAGATGATAAGGTGATTTTAAATACGGCTGATAAAGGAAAGATGGCTAATACTGGACAGTCTGGTTTTGTCAGCTATTGTAAGAAGGTTGATGTTGACAAAGCTGCTACTATAAGAGGTAGCTTTAAAGTAACTAAGCTCGAGAAATCAGATAATCAGTCTTCTTTTGGTTTAATAGCATTTGATACAAAGGGAAATGCAGATGCCACAACTGATTATGTGAATCAGATAGATATTGCAGCAGCTACAAAATGTGAAGCTGTTGGATTGAAGAATGCAAATATTCCTATGGCGAGAACATATTTGTACAATACTGATTCAACAGGAAAAACATCTGCAGAAGATAGCAAATGTGATGTGACAAGAGCACTTAATGTAGATGCAGATAATTTTTCAAAAACTAATTATAATATAACATATAATTTTGAGTTAGAGAAAAATGTTAATGGTATTACAGTTACTTGGTACGACGACAGCTGGAATACAGTTTTAGGAACATATACAATGTATAATCCTTCAAAGCTTCTTACACAGGATGATACAGGTGTATATATAGGATTCTATGCATCAAGAATCGGAACAGTAGAAGTAACTAATTTAAGTTACGAAGAACATACTTTTACAGAAGAAGAGAAACAGGCAATCAATAAAGTTAAATGGGTTGATTATGATGAAGTAAGCTTTAAGACATTTAATGGCACAACAACATCTGATAGTGATTACAGATATAGATATTATGGTAATATAGCAGGAACAATTACTGTTAAAGATGATAAGGGTAATACATATATTAACGATAAATCCATTGCCATGAATGATACAATTGAATTTAATTTATCAGATTATGGAAAAGAACTTGCAGAGGGAACAACAACATTTACAACAGAGATTAAACCATATGTTAATTCGGTTAATTCTGCAACTTTAAAGAAAGAATATTCTGATAGATTATTACTTGAAGATTATAGTACAAGAGTTATCACAGATACTGTAGAAAGAAAAACAATAGCTAATGGTAATTCGGTTGTATATGTATCACCATCAGGAGATGCAGGAAATGCTGGTACACAGGAAGCTCCTTTAGATCTTCAGACAGCACTTTCATATGCTAATCCAGGAATGACAATTAAGATGATGGATGGAACATATATTCCATCAGCACCATATACAATTCCATATAGTGTAAGCGGTACAACAGATAAGCATATAACACTTGAACCGGTTAATGCTGGTAAAGTTACAATTGAAGGAACAAAACTTAATGGTGGAGATTCTGCACTTTTTGTACAGGGAGATTATTGGGATATCAAGAATATCGAAGTAACAAAAGCTGGTCATTATACAGATCCTAAAAAAGGACTTTCAGTAAAAGCAGTAAAGGGAATTCATGTATCTGGTAGTTATAACACAATAGAAAGGTGTGATATCCACCATAATGGAACTACAGGTCTTCAGATAAGTTACTCAGGTGGAGAGCCTAAAGTGTGGTGGCCATCATACAATACAATATTAAATTGTGATTCATATTTTAATGTGGACGCAAAACAGAATGATGCAGATGGATTTGCAGCTAAATTATCTGTTGGTGAAGGCAATGTATTTGATGGATGTGCGTCATATAATAATGCAGATGATGGATATGATTTATATGCAAAGGCTACAGCCAAATATGGTCCAATAGGAGCAGTTACAATTAAAAACTGTGTTGCATATAATAATGGAATTCTTGAAGATGGAACATATTCTAAGGCATCAGGTAATGGATTTAAGCTTGGTGGAGAAGGTTTGACAGGAAAGCATAAACTTATAGATTCTGTATCATGGAATAATGGCGGAAGCGGAATTATGAGTAATAATGGTCCTGATTGTCAGGTATATAATTGTATAGCTGTTGATAATGGTGTGTTCTCAAGAAATGGTGGAAACGCAGACAGAAATAACTATCAGTTATCACCAAAGAATGGTGCTAAGTATAATGGAACAACAGGCTATGTTTTAAAGAACAGCATCAGCTTTTACACAGATAAAATAAAAGAAACTGGAACAATGGCATGTGATAAATTTGTATTATTGGGACAGGAAGAGTCTGTAATATATAATAAGTCTAATTATCTTTGCAAAGATATCAGTACAAAGATATCAGCAAACAGCAGTAATACTCAGGTTGCAGCGGACTGGTTTGAGACAGTTGATTATACTAATGTTTCACCAGTACGTAAAGAAGATGGATCATTAGATATGAAAGGACTTTTTGTTCTTACTGAAAAAGCTAAAGCTATTATGGCTGAGCAGAATAAGACAGAAGATAATAATAAGCCAGGTAATGGTGGAGATGTTAATAAAGAAACATACGATATGGGTGATACTACAGTAATTACTAAGGAAATGCTGGAAGAGATTAAGGGTAAAGATATTGAAGTTACATTTGATATGGGTGATTACTCATGGACAATTAATGGAAAAGATATCCCTGATGTTGAATTAGAAGATATTGATTTAAAGGTTACTAAAGACACTAACAATATTTCTGGTGATATCGTTAAAACTCTTTCAGGAGAAAATGATGTTATGCAGATTAATATCTCACATAACGGAGAGTTCAAGCTTACAGCAAAGTTAAATCTTAATGTAGGAACTAAACATTCAGGTGAGTATGCTAATCTATTCTGGTATAAAGATGATGGAACATTTGAGTATATTGATTCATCATTGATTGATGCAGACGGAAATATCTCATTAACATTTACTCATGCATCTGATTATGTACTTGTATTTGGTGCAGAAATGAATCAGACAAATGCAGAATCTGCTAACAAATTGGTAAAAGAAAAAGCAGGAACAGAAGAGACAAGTAGTGAGCCAGCATCAGGCACAGGTGATTCATCAAATATGGCTGCACCAATCGCTATGATGATTGCTTGTATTATGGTAATGGGAACTGTTGTATTCTTTGAAAAGAAAAAGACAGTAAAATAAACAATATAATAAAAGAAGGTATTAGTAATAAATTAAGACCTCGGAAGTATGTATAAGTACTTCTGAGGTCTTTTGCTGATATATCACGAATAAATGTTTGCAAGGCATAGAAACATATGGTACTATGGAGAAATCTGTTAATGATAAAGAATATAAGATAGAAAAGGATAACACATATGAGTTTACTTACAGTAACCGGACTTACACACGGATTTGGAGACAGAGCTATATTTAATAATGTGTCTTTCCAGCTTAACAGGCTTGATAAGATTGGTTTAGTGGGAGCTAACGGCGAGGGTAAATCCACATTTATGAATATAATAACAGGCAAGCTTATGCCTGATGAGGGAAAGGTTGAGTGGGCCAAGAATATCAGAGTCGGATACCTCGACCAGCATGCTGTGTTGGAGAAAGGAATGACAATTCAGACTGTGCTTGCTTCTGCATTTGACTTTCTGTATGACATGGAAAATCAGATGAATGATATATATGCCAGCCTTGGTGATGCGTTGCCAGAGGAGATGGATAAGCTGATGGCAGAAGCAGGAACGATTCAGGATCTTCTTACAATGCATGATTTCTATATGATAGATGCAAAGGTTGAGGAAGTTGCAAGGGCATTGGGACTTACTGATCTTGGACTTGATAAAGATGTAACGGAGCTTTCAGGCGGACAGAGAACCAAGGTACTGCTTGGAAAGCTTCTTCTTGAGAAGCCGGACATTCTGCTTCTTGACGAACCTACTAATTATCTTGATAAGGAACATATTGAGTGGCTTAAAAGATATCTTCAGGATTACGAGAACGCATTTATACTTATATCACATGATATTCCATTCCTTAACAGCGTAATAAATGTTATATATCATATGGACAATCAGGAGTTGAATCGTTATACAGGTGATTATGATAATTTCCAGAAGGTGTATGCAGTGAAGAAGGCACAGCTTGAGGCAGCTTACAATAAGCAGCAGCAGGAGATAGCGGAGCTTAAGGATTTCGTTGCAAGAAATAAGGCACGGGTTGCCACAAGAAATATGGCGATGTCTAGACAGAAAAAGCTTGATAATATGGATATTATTGAGCTTGCGGCAGAAAAGCCAAAGCCAGAGTTTAATTTTAAGACAGCGAGAACACCGGGAAGATATATTTTCCAGACACACGATCTTGTTATTGGATATGATGAGCCACTTTCAAGCCCACTTAACTTAGAGATGGAGCGAGGACAGAAGATTGTTCTTACTGGTGCTAATGGAATTGGTAAATCTACATTGTTAAAAAGTATATTGGGACTTATTAAGCCACTATCAGGTGATGTTGAGCAGGGAGATTATCTTGAGATAGGATATTTCGAGCAGGAGACTCCGGCTGGAATTGAAACTACATGTCTTGAGGAGATATGGCAGGAATTTCCGGGATATACACAGTATGAGGTTCGTTCAGCCCTTGCCAAATGTGGCCTTACAACCAAGCATATTGAGAGTAAGGTTAAGGTTCTTTCTGGTGGAGAGCAGGCTAAGGTGCGTCTGTGCAAGCTGATTAACCGTGAGAGTAATATTCTTGTACTTGATGAGCCTACTAACCACCTTGATGTGGATGCCAAGGACGAATTAAAAAGATCCCTTATGGCATATAAGGGCAGTATACTTATGGTCTGCCACGAACCAGAGTTCTACGATGGTCTTGCGACTGATGTGTGGGACTGTGGAAAGTGGACAACGCGTATTTAATTGTATAATATGCGCTTGGCGCAATTAATCATTAAAATACTCAGGGAACATTTTCCTGATTGCATCTATATTTTCAGAATATCTGCTCATATGTCTCTGTGATATATGGGCAGCTTTTTCTTTGTCTTTTTTTTCGATGGCGGCTACAAGTTCTCCATGGTCTTTCAGGATTCTACCTGTTTCTTTACACCTGAAACTTAATATTGTAGTTCTGTCAAAATGTGGTGCCATGCTTTCTACAAGGTTGTACCATACAGTTTTACCACACATTTTATACAGACTTCCGTGAAATTCTTTATCAAGTGTGAAAATTTTTTCTTCATCACCGCGCTTGATATACATTTCCCATAAAGCTACATTTTCATATAAGGAATCAAGCTGGCTCTTTGTCAGTATATCGCAGGCTTCAACTGCAAGCTGTGTCTCAAGTACGCAGCGCAAGTCGCGGAGCTGTTCTACTATATCTGTATTGACATATGATACAAATGCTCCAATCTTAGGCTTTATCTCTATAAGCTTTGACTGGGCAAGCTCTAATTCTGCCTCACGAAGAGGATTATTGCTGACATTCATAAGTGAGCAGAGTTCAGGTGCTTCAAGCTTCTGGCCTGGCAGCAGATTGGTGTGGACAATGTTGTCAATAAGCTGGCGTAAAACATAATCTTTTGCAGCTTCACCATCTTTTTTTTCTGTGATATTTAACATAATTACCCCCAAAATGTTAATGATATATATTTTGTAGCATATTTTTATCAAATTGTCTATTTTTTGATACTTGACATTTTATTAACAGATATATATTATATAGCGTGAAATATATAACACATAGAGTAATATAAAAGATACGGAGGTTAATGATGAGTGGCATAGAAACAAAGAACAAAAAGATAACTCTCATTCACAAGCTGGCATATGGAAGCGGTAAGTAATATGCTGGGAAGCGGAGCTTTGGCGATAAGCGGGGCATGGCTTTTATATTTTTACACGACATTTTGTAATATGTCGGTAGTTAAGGTTACACTTATATTTTCAATTGCAACATATCTTGATGGAATTCTTAATCCTTTAATGGGATTTATTACAGACAGTTTCTACAGAACTAAGTTGGGAAGGAAGTTTGGAAGAAGAAGATTTTTTATTCTGACAGGTATTACGCTTATGCTTCTTTATCTTAGGTCAGGTTCTTGCTGCATTTGGCTTTGTCTCAGGTGCATCAACACAGCCACAGAGTACAGTCAATGCGATAGCGGGTGTACTTCTTATTGGTGTTGGCGGACTTGCAATAATCAGAATTGTCTTCTCATGCAGAATGAAGTTAAACCATAAGACACATAAGATTGTTATTGACGAGCTTGACAGAATTCACGCAGGCGGCAGAAAAGAGGATGTTTCTGAGGAAACAAGAAACGTAATTGAGAAATTAACAGGTATCTCTTATGACAAATGTTTTGGAAACAATAATATTGGCTATAAGGAATAACATTCTATAAAAGACAGCTATCTGAGCCGTAAGGGCAAGGATAGCTGTCTTTTAATTGTATTATAATTATTCTATTAACATATAAAACTATATGTGATATTAATATATTAAAAGAATTCATCTGATTCTTTTGTCTAAAGTGATTTTTATAATTACTTATCAGGCTGGATGTTCATTTTATGAATAGTCTCCAGCAATAACCCTATTACTTAATAGAATAAAGCAGGCTTGTATTCATTATCTATAGATGTTAATATAATGTTAATTAGACACAATATTAGTATACATGTGCAAGGATATCAGCCTGGTAAGGAGGATATCTATGGCAGAGAAAAAAGACAATGTAGCATCCAGATTTAAGGATAATGTATTCTGTATGTTATACAGGGATAAGAGAAATCTTTTAGAACTGTACAATGCACTTAATAATTCAGCTTACACCAATGTGGATGATCTGCAGGTAACGACATTAAATGGTGGATCATATATGAAGTATAAGAATGATGCATCATTTTTACTATGCATGAGTCTGTATATGTTTGAACAGCAGTCGAGCAAGAATCCTAATATGCCGTTGAGGTTTTTACACTATGTGTCGGATGTGTTTAAGGAATTGTTTAGTAATGATATGCTTCATAGACGAAGCATGATAAAGATTCCTGTTCCGCATTTTGTGACGTTTTATAATGGCTTGGAAAAATGGATTGATGAAGAGGACGAAATTAAGCTGTCAGGTATGTATGAAATTCCAACAGACAATCCAGAGCTTGAACTTAGAGTGCGTGTTATCAACATTAACAAGGATGCAGAACTCCTTGAAAAATGTAAAACGCTTCGAGATTATATGACATTTGTCAAGAAGGTGCGCTATAAAATGGGCATTGAAGGCGAAGATGTTAGATTTGCAGTGACAGAGGCAATGGACGAATGCATAGAGGAGGATATACTTGCCGATTTCTTTGGGCAGCACAGGGAGGAGGTCGTCGAAGTGAGTATATATGATTATGATGAGGAGAAAGTAAGAAAGACATTATTTGAAGAGGCAAAAGAATTAGCAAAAGAAGAACTCAGAGAAAAGGTAGAGGAAGAAGTAAGAGAAGAACTTAGGGATAAGATAGAGGAGGAAGTAAGAGAAGAACTCAGGAATAAGATAGAGGAGGAAGTAAAAGAAGAACTCAGGAATAAGATAGA
>CAMDYG010000013.1 GCA_945910225.1 uncultured Eubacterium sp.
CTGGAAATATGAGAAAAATCAAGATTTTATTTGTTTGCCACGGCAACATCTGCCGAAGCACTATGGCAGAAAGCGTTATGACATATTTAGTTGAGAAAGAGGGACTTGCTGATAAGTTCTATATTAATTCGGCGGCGACAAGCCGCGAGGAGATTGGGAATGGGGTGCATCATGGCACTGTTGCCAAGTTAAAGAAAGAAGGGATTCCGGTTATTCCTCACAGGGCAGTGCAGATGACTCTGAATGATTATGAGGAATATGATTACCTTATTGGGATGGATACGGAGAATATCCGGAATATGCAGAGGATATCGGGTGGAGATCCTGATGAGAAGATATATAAGCTGCTTACTTTTGCGGGAAGTGGACTTGATGTGGCAGATCCATGGTATACCAGAGATTTTGAGGCAACTTACAGAGATGTTCTGGCAGGATGTAAGGGACTGCTTGAGTGCCTGAAGGAAGAGCTGTAGGTAATTGTACTCACCACTTACCAGGGTACAATATACATATTTCGTCTGAATGTTCCATATACAGTAGTGGTCGTCTTAAGCTCTGCGCCGAGGCGGCGGAAAGATGAATTGCTTGCGGTGTTGTCCGGATGGGCAACCGCAAGTATCGTGTTAATGCCGCGGTTGCGGGCGATTGTGCGAAGGCGGTTGTTCAGTTCACACATGAGGTTGTGGCCGCGGAAGTCAGGATGAACCATACAACGGCCGATTTCAGCCACATTTGTAGAGTGTATGTCAAGGCCAAGCTTTTCGGCCTCTTCAGCAAATTCATGCTCATTAAAGAAAAGGGCACTTGCCCCGACAAGATTATTATTGTCGTCAAATGCACCTAGAAAGCAGGTCCAGTCAGCATCAAAGAAATGTAATCTTTCAATATCATCTATTGGTATCCACCATTCTGGAACTGGAAGTGAGTTCTCAATAGTGGAAATGAGCTGGTCAAGAGCTGCTTTGTCGTTTTTATCTAATACACGGATTGTCATATCTGCCTCCTGATATTAAACTTAAATATTAATTTTACATTAAGCTGCGTAATCAAAATTTACCATATTATAATATGTATATTTAATAAAATCAAAATTTTTTAGCGAATTGTTGTGAAAATTCTGACAGTTTTTAAAATGCTAATATTTTGAAATACATTTTAAAAAGTCCATCAGAACTCTTAAGCTGCAATGTGATTAAGCCGATATATAACCATATGATACACATGTAATATAGTTATATAATGATCGTAATTGCTATCATATGAAAATATGTGGAATTATAGCGGTATTATGTGGATTCCCCGTGACATTAACAGGCATGTTGATATATATACAGATATATGCGTATGTGCAGGATATATTGAAAAATATATTGAAGAATATATTAAAAAATCCAATACGAAATATAATAAGAATAATTTTTTTGAACTTAGGTCTTTTAAATTTCTCTTTTTATGTATATAATGTTGATTAGCCATGGTTATTTGGCTGTTATTAATTTTAGACTTAATGTTTTATCTGAATATATCGGGCTTGAACCGGGAAATGTTTTGGACAAGGAAAGGGGAATTATCATGTTATCAACAGATATTGGTATAGATTTAGGTACTGCAAGTATTCTTGTGTACATCAAGGGTAAAGGAGTTGTTCTTAAGGAACCTTCAGTTGTTGCATTTGACAGGGATACTAATAAGATTAAGGCTATTGGCGAAGAAGCAAGACTTATGCTTGGTAGAACACCAGGTAATATAGTTGCTGTAAGACCTCTCCGTCAGGGTGTTATATCTGATTATACTGTAACAGAGAAGATGCTTAAGTATTTCATCCAGAAAGCTATTGGCAAGAGAATGCTTAAGAAACCAAGAATCAGTGTATGTGTACCTTCAGGAGTTACTGAGGTTGAGAAGAAGGCTGTTGAGGATGCTACTCTTCAGGCAGGAGCAAGAGAGGTCGCTATTATTGAGGAGCCTATTGCTGCAGCTATCGGAGCAGGTATCGATATTTCAAGACCATGTGGTAATATGATTGTTGATATCGGTGGTGGTACAACAGATATTGCTGTTATCTCTTTAGGAGGAACTGTTGTAAGTGCTTCTATTAAGATTGCCGGCGATGATTTTGATGAAGCTATTGTAAGATACATGAGAAAGAAACATAATCTTCTTATCGGTGAAAGAACTGCAGAAGATATTAAGATAAAGGTAGGCGCTGCATACCCAAGAGCAGAAGTTACTACTATGAATGTACGAGGAAGAAACCTTGTAACAGGTCTTCCTAAGACTGTAGAAGTAAGTTCAGAGGAGACAGAGGAAGCTTTAAGAGAGGCAACTTCACAGATTGTTGAGGCTGTTCACAGCGTTCTTGAGAAGACTCCACCAGAACTTGCATCTGATATTGCAGATAGGGGAATTGTCCTTACAGGAGGCGGAAGTCTTCTTTCAGGACTTGAAGATTTAATTGAAGCTAAGACAGGAATTAATACTATGACAGCAGAAGATCCAATGACATGTGTTGCTATTGGTACTGGTAAGTTTATTGAATTCCTTGCTGGCTATAGAGATGAAGTAAAATAGTAACTAGTAATATTTTCAAGAAAGAGGCGGGCTTATGGTAAAAGGGCTTTATACTGCGTACTCTGGCTTGACAGTTCAGCAGAAGAGACTGGATGTGGTATCTAATAATCTGGCTAATGCTACAACGACAGGCTATAAGAAAGAAGGTCTTACGACTCAGTCATTTAATGATGTTTATGGCATTAAGGTTAAGGATGAGACTGTCGGATATATTAACCAGAATATTGGAACTCTGAATCTGGGAGCTAAGGTGGGCGAATCCTTCAGGGATTGGAACCAGGGTTCATTCCAGAATACGGGTAACACATTTGATTTTGCGCTGAGTGGAGAGGGATTATTCTCGATTTCTTTCACTAATAAGGCTGGAGAGACATCAACACTTTATACCAGGGACGGATCTTTCCAGATGAACCGGGATGGTTATCTGGTAACCAAGGATGGTGATTTTGTATTGGGCGAGAATGGTCCGATACAGTTACCTACAGATTTTGATAAACTATCTGTAGAGGAAAGCGGTGAGATATATGCCGATGGTCAGTATGTGGATACATTTGCAATAGTTAATTTTGAGAACTATGATTATGTTGAGGCGTATGGCGAGAACCTTTACAGGGCTGTGGACGGGGCTACCGAGACAGAGGCTACAGCTACAGTTAATCAGGGGTATTTGGAGGCTTCCAATATTAATGTGGTAACAGAAATGGTAGATATGATTTCTATCGCAAGAGATTTTGAAAGTAATCAGAAGATTATGAATACTATCGATGAAATGCTTGGAAAGATGGTATCCATATCTGAGATTTAGGAACTGTTAGACATTTTTAGAATGGAGGACTGATATTATGATGAGATCGTTATGGACTGCGGCTTCGGGTATGATAAGCCAGCAGACAAGCGTAGATACAATTGCTAATAATCTTGCCAATGTTAATACAGTGGGATATAAGCAGGAGTCAACCCAATTCAAGTCTTTGCTTTATCAGAATCTTCAGAGCAAGACAACATCTGCTAATGGAGAGAATAAGCCTGTTGGAGCACAGGTAGGACTTGGCTCAAGAGTGGCATCTGTTACATCAATATATACACAGGGAACACTCAATGCTACTGATAGCAACACTGATTTTGCTATTCAGGGAGATGGTTTTTTCTCTGTCAGGGATACTAATTCAGGCGATGCTGTGTATACAAGAAATGGACATTTTACATGGTCTACAGCAACTGAAGGCGTAATGTTATGTACAGCAGAGGGATATCCAGTGCTGAGCTCTGACGGAACTGAGATTGTTTTGTCTGGAGATTATCAGACGGGTAAGATTTCTATTGATGGTAATGGTAATCTTCTGTATCCTGATGAGACTAATAATCCGGCGCCTATAGGCATTAAGATTGGTTTGTACCAGTTTTCTAATCCGGCGGGACTTGATAAGATCGGGGGAAGCTATCTGGCAGAAACTGATGCATCTGGAGCGGCTCTTAATGAGGATTATGATGCTGTTGGAAAGACAAGTTCCCTGAAACAGTCATATCTTGAGGCATCTAATGTTCAGGTTGCAACCGAGATGGTTAATCTTATTACAGCGCAGAGGGCTTATGAATTATGTTCTAAGGCTATAATAACATCGGATACTATGATGGAACAGGCTAACAACCTTAAGAGATAAGAGGTGTAAGATATGAGTGAATCTATTACAGGACTTAGCAATGATAATTATTCGGATGTGTATGATTCTAAGGCAAGTTCCCTTACTAACAAGCTTACAGGAACTGATTATTCCAAAGCGTCTGATGATGAACTTATGTCTGTATGCAAGGATTTTGAAAGTTATTTTCTTGAACAGGTTCTTAAATCTATGGAGAAGATGGCGAAGGTTGATTCAGATGACGAGGACAGCAATCTGTTTACATCGATGGCAGGAATAGGCGGAACCGAGGATACATCTCTTAATACACTTGGAAGCTATTTTGGGGATGAGATGGTATCTTCATATGCAAAGCTCATGACTAATTCTAATCAGGGCGAAGGACTTGGAATAGCACAGAAGCTTTATGAGCAGATGAAGAGAAATTATTCAACCAGCGATATTGCTAAGACGGAAGAGTAATATACATAATATTTAACATAAAGGAGATAACAGATTGGATTACGAGTCTGTGAAATATGTAGAAGGCTTTGTGGAGAATATTATCTTCAGAAATGAAGACAATGGGTATACGGTTTTTAATATTGTATATGATGAAGAGGAAATCACCTGTGTTGGAGTATTGAGTTATATCAACACAGGTGAATTTATTACAGCACAAGGCGAATTTGTTAAGCATGCAGTTTATTACATGCAGTTTAAGATCACATCTTATGAGTTCAGAGCGCCGGATGATGCAGCATCTGTAAGGCGTTATCTTAGCTCCGGGGCAATTAAAGGTATAGGCGAGAAGATGGCTGAACGTATAGTTAAAACATTTGGCGATGATACCTTTAAGATTATGGAAGAAGAACCGGAGCGTCTGGCTGAGATTAAGGGCATAAGTATGGCAAAGGCTATGGATATTGCCAATCAGCTTATTGACAAGAAGGATATCAGAAAGGCAATGATGTTTCTTCAGCGTTATGGAATCCAGATGAATTTGGCTAATAAAATATTTAAACGATACGGCAATGATATATACGGAATTCTTGAACAGAATCCATACAGGATTGCAGATGATATTGAAGGTGTCGGATTTAAGACTGCGGATGAGATAGCGGCAAAGGTTGGCATTAAGGTGGATTCCGACTTCAGGATTAAGAGTGGAATATTTTATGTGCTTAATCAGGCAACAAGCCAGGGGCATACATACTTGCCTTTTGATATGCTTGTACGTCAGGTTAATGAACTGTTGCTTATCGATGTACAGGATTATGACAGATTTTTGATGGATCTGACTATTGACAAGAAGATTGTAGTCAAGATGAAGGGTAGTGAGAAATGCATATATGCCCGTATGTACTATAATATGGAGTCAAATGTGGCGGCTATGCTTAATAATCTTGACGTCCAGATTGAGGAAGACCAGCAGTTCATTGATGACAGAATTGAGAAGATAGAAGAAAAAGAGGGGATATCTCTTGATGACATACAGAAAGAAGCTGTTGCTAAGGCTGTAAGAAATGGTCTGGTAATTGTGACGGGTGGTCCGGGAACAGGAAAAACCACAACTATTAATACCATAATCAAATATTTTGAACTTGAGGGTCTGGAAATCCGTCTGGCAGCGCCAACAGGGCGTGCTGCCAAGAGAATGACAGAAGCGTGTGGATATGAGGCACAGACAATTCACAGAATGTTGGAGATAAGCGGCGGCGTTCCGGAAGGAGAACGTAAGTCGGCAGCATCAGGGTTATCTATGTATTTTGAAAGAAATGAAGATAATCCGCTTGAGGCAGACGTGATTATTGTTGACGAGATGTCGATGGTTGATATAAGTATTATGAATTCACTTCTTAAGGCTGTGCCAATTGGAACCAAGCTTATTCTGGTGGGAGATGTGGATCAGTTGCCGAGCGTTGGACCAGGTAATGTTCTTAAGGATATTATCGAATCGGAATGTTTTCCTGTTGTTAAGCTTGAAAGAATATTCAGACAGGCGGCGCAGAGTGAGATTATTATTAATGCGCATAAGATTAACAGGGGAGAAGAAGTTGTTCTTAATAAATACAGCAAGGATTTTCTGTTTGTTCACAGAAATGGTTCAGACAACATTATTAATGCAATGAAGACGCTTATCAGGGATAAACTTCCAGATTATGTCGGCGCGGATGTATATGATCTGCAGATTCTCACGCCTTCAAGGAAGTCAAATGTCGGAGTTGAACGGCTTAATAAAATTATGCAGGAGTTTCTTAATCCGGCAGATGCAGTAAAGAGCGAGAAACAGGTTGGAGATGTTACTTTCCGTGAGGGAGATAAGGTCATGCAGATAAAGAATGATTATCAGCTTGCATGGGAGAAACGCAGCCGTTATGGAATCCCTACAGAGCAGGGGACAGGAGTGTTTAATGGTGACACAGGCGTCATAGAAAGAATCAGCACATTTGATGAGAATGTCACTGTGAAATTTGAAGACGGAAGGTATGTTACATATGAATTTTCACAGCTGGATGAACTTGAACTTGCATATGCAATAACAGTTCACAAGTCGCAGGGAAGTGAGTATCCAGCGGTTATTATCCCTATGTCACAGGGACCAAGGATGCTTATGAACAGGAATATATTGTATACAGCAGTGACAAGAGCCAGAAAATGTGTCTGCCTCGTTGGGGAAGAGGATATATTCAGACTTATGGCTGGTAACGTATCAGAGACCAGAAGGTATTCATCACTTTCAGACAGAATCCGTGAAATACGGCTGCTGGAGGATGAGGATTAACAGATCAGGATGATAGATGGGGGATTATGGATTATATAAAGATATTAAACTACGCTATTGATGTTATATTGCCACCGGCATGCCCGGTGTGCGGACAGCCTAAACATTATTATAATGGCAGGCGTATTGATATATGCAGGAGCTGTCAGGATGATGTCAGTTATGTTAAAGAACCTATGTGTTTGAAATGTGGCAAGCCTGTAAAAAGTGATGAGCAGGAATTCTGTACAGACTGCAGCAGGCATGAACATTCCTATGACCAGGCAGCTGCAGTGTATGAATATTCAAGTGCAGTGAAGAATTCTATATATAGATTCAAATATCATAATAAAAGAGAATACGCAGATGTATATGCAAAAGAAATGATGAAGGCATGCGGACATATGATTAAAATGTGGAATCCGGATGCTATCATCCCGGTTCCAGTTCATAGCTCAAGATTACGCAGCCGTGGATATAATCAGGCACAGCTTATAGCTGTACAATTGGGAAGATTGTCGGGAATACCGGTTGATGATGTCAGTCTTTTAAGAGTTAAGAAAACAGCTCCTATGAAAGAGCTTGGCAATTCAGAACGTATAAAAAACCTTCAAAATGCTTTCCAAGTGAATGGAAAAGTTGTAATATATAGTAAAGTATTAATCGTGGATGATATATATACAACAGGAGCTACATTTGACGCATGCGCTAAAGCACTGAAAGATGCCGGAGTGCAGAGAGTCTATGGGATAAGCCTGTGCGTTGGAGATGGATTCTGACAGATTTTAAGATATAACGTGCGTATCAGGAGGATGTAACGATGGAAGTTAGAAATTGCAAGAGTTGTGGAAGACTGTACAATTATATAGGAGGAACATACAGACTTTGTCCTGAATGTATGAGGAAGCTTGAGGATAAGTTTCAGGAAGTTAAGGAATATATTGAAGAGAATCCAAGATCTGACATGAGACAGATTTCGGAAGAGTGTGATGTAGGCACTAAGCAGATAGAACAGTGGATAAGAGAAGAGAGACTTACATTCAGTGAAGAATCTCCTATAGGAATTGCGTGTGAAGTGTGTGGCAGGAGTATTAAGACAGGAAGATTCTGTGACAAATGTAAAGAGAGTATGGCTAATAAGCTTGGAAGCATGTATGGTTCGGCTGTGGGAATAGGTAATCCGGATGAGGAGCGTGCGAAGAGACAGAAGGCAAGAATGAGATTCCTTGACAAGTAATTATAAATAAGTAATTGCGAATTACTAATACTTTTTTTCAATTGGCTATAAAGTATTGTAAGAAACTGTCCGATATCTATGACATAAGGCAAGAACATGTTGCTTTAATTCATGGAAAGAGAGGCGGTTAATATGCGTATAGATGCTTATAATGCTGTGAATCAGGTTTATCAGACCAGCCAGATCTCTAAAGCTAAGTCAGCAGCTAAGACATCTACGGCAAGTGATAAGTTTGAGATCTCAGATACAGCAAGAACATATCAGACAGCCAGAACAGCTGTTAGTCAGGCATCTGATGTCAGAGAAGATAAGATAGCTGACATTAAGGCACGTATGGCAGCAGGAACTTACAATATTAGTTCAGAAGCAGTTGCAGATAAGATATTGAATAATGTTTCAACATTAACATTTTAGTGAGAGGTTTATTAGATGGCAAGTTTGATTGATTCTTTAATTAATATTCTGGATGATGAGAACAGGGAGTACAAGAAGCTTCTGGACTTGTCTGATAATAAGACCTCTGCTATTGTGAAAGGGAATGTTGAACTTCTTCAGGAGATATTTGGAGAAGAACAGAAGCTGATTGACGAGCTTAACAGAATCGATGATCAGAGACAGGCATGCGTTTCAGATATATGCAGAATTCTCCATATTTCACCTGCAGATGTGAAAGTAAAACAGATAGTGCAGCTTCTGGAGAAGAAGCCGAAAGAGCATGATGCTCTTGAACAGTCATATCTTAATCTCAAGAAGACTGTAACGCAGCTTAAACAGGTGAATGATAACAACAAGCTGTTGCTTAAGGAATCTATGGACATGATAGATTTCGAGATTAATCTGGCAAGAAATGCCACTATGGCGCCACAGACGGCTAACTATGGAAAGGGTGCTTACGAAGAACATGGCAGTCTGGGGAGTGGAAGTTTTGATGCTAAACAGTAGCATGTCTTTGAGGTCAGATTACAATTAAACAGAGAAATTAAGTCACATTTTCTAAAGGAGAATGTGGCTTTTTTTAATCCTAAGGGTGTTTTTATTTTAAAATGTGTCGATATACATATCAGATAATATGATTTGGAAGAAAGAGGTGACCTTATGGCTAATGGAATGGCAGCGTTGTTTGTGGGAACAACGGGACTTAGAACTTCACAGACAGCACTTAATACAACGGCCCATAATCTGTCTAATATTAATACATCAGGATATACAAGACAGCAGGTTACTTTTTCAGATACGCAGTATGCTGATGTTAATTCCAAGGATAAGGTTAGTTATGCAAGTTATGGACTTGGTGTGGCAGTTTCGGAAGTAAGAAGAATAAGAGATCAGTTTATTGACCAGGCATACAGGAGTGAGAACTCAAGATTAGGGTATTATGACAGCCAGTATAAGGCAGTTCAGGAGATAGAAGATCAGTTTGGAGAGATGCAGGGCGTTACATATGAATCATATCTGACTGATTTGTACAATTCAGTTAATGAGCTTGCAAAGAATCCTACAAGCACAGTTGCAAGATCATCGCTTATCCAGAATGCAACAGCATTTATAGAAAAGTCAGAGGCTGTATATAAAGGACTCAGGGATTACCAGACAACACTTAATACACAGGTTAAGAATATGGTTAATTCAATTAACAGCCTTGGGGAGAAAATATATAACCTTAATAAGAAAATTGCTAAGATTGAGGCACCGGGAATAGAAGATGCCAATGACTTAAGAGATGAAAGAGATGCAGCTATTGATGAACTTAGCAAATATATAGATATAACATATTATGAAGCTGATAATGGAGAGACAGTTATAACAGCAGAGGGAATTCCATTTGTTACAGTTGGAAGACTTGCTGCTATGGGAACCAGAGTTGTAGAAGGAACGAATCTTGTTATTCCTACATGGCCTGGATATGAACGGGATGTGTACGAGGATGGAAAGTCTGCATCTAATATGGATGACACTGATAAGGGAGAACTGAAGGGCTTGCTTATTGCAAGGGGCAATATGGTAGTTGATTATACAGTTGTTCCGGTTGCACCTGACAGTGCTGACTATGATATGAATACTGCAGATGGAAGAGCAGCATATCAGGATGCATATGATAAGTACATGGAGGATCAGAAGTATTACAATACATATGTTGAACCATCAGCAATCCTTAGTGCCATGGCTGGCTTTGACAAGCTTGTGAATGGAATAGTAGAGAAGATCAATGATATATTATGCCCAGAGGTTACACAGGTAAGGACAACTCCTTATACAGGAGCTGATGGAACAGAGATTCAGGCAGATATATATACATATAATTCTGTATCACAGGCTGTTTTGTATGACAGATATGGAAGAGAAGTAAAAGGAACTGATAATGGAGATGGAACATTCAGTTATGAATCAGGAGAAAAACTGTATGACAGTATCGGAGGTAACGCGGTTACAATAGATTCGTATACATATTCTATGCTTGATATGGATAGCACGGGATATGGAATGGATGATGATAAAACAGTTGGAACTGAACTTTTTTCAAGAAAAGGAACAGAGCGTTATGTTAAAGCAACTGATGCAGCTGGAAAGACAATATATATCAGGAACAATCTGAACCAGACAGGCTATGAATCATTGTATAAGCTTGGAAATCTTCAGATTAATCCGGAAGCATCACAGAATGTAGGAAAGATTCCACTTTCAACAGTTCAGGGCAAGGAGGATTTTGATACTGCCAAGAAACTTGCTGATGTATGGAGTGAAAAGTTTGCATCGCTTAACCCAGAGAATTATGCCAAGTCGAACTTCATGTCTTTTTATAATAATTTCATTGGTGAATATGCTACTATGGGAAAAGCACTGTCTAACTATGTCAGCAATCAGACAACTATGGTTGACGGTTATGATAATCAGAGACTTCAGACAGAGGGCGTATCGTCAGATGAAGAGCTTGAAAAGATGATTAAATATCAGCAGGCATATAATGCAGCATCTAGATATGTTAATGTTGTAAGTGAGATGCTTGAGCATCTTGTTACATCACTTGGCAATGCATAATTAATAAGTGTTTTCAAATATGGAGGATAATTATGGCTTCAACTTTTTTTGGACTGACAATTGCATATACAGGACTTCAGGCAGCGCAGACCTCGATAAATGTTACATCTCATAATCTTGCTAATATTAATACGGCAGGATATACGAAAGAATCAGCATCAACAAAGGCGGGGGAAGCTTTAAGGGCATATGCTTCATATGGAACACTTGGAGCCGGAGTTATAGTCGATGCTATTAACCAGACAAGAGATTCATATTATGATGAGAAGTATAGAAATAACAACACTAATTATGGTGAGTATAGTGTAAAGTACAGTTATATGTCACAGATTGAGAATTATCTTAACGAATTTACATTAAAGGGATATTCATCAGAATATGAGAATTTCTTTGCTGCTTTGAACCAGCTGGATCTTACACCATCTGACACATCTGCAAAGAACCAGTTTATTAATAATGCAAAGAGCCTTACGGATTATTTTAATACATTATCAACTAATCTTCGTAACGTGCAGATTGATGCCAATAATGAGGTTAAGGATGCGGTGCAGCAGATTAATTCGCTGGCACAGAATATTGCATCCCTTAATAAACAGATTAATCAGATACAGGCTAATTATGGTAATGCCAACGACCTTAAAGACCAGAGAAATGCATTAATAGATGATCTTTCCAAGCTCGTTAATATAACTGTTAACGAGACTGATATGGGAAATAATCTGACCAACATGCAGATTACTATTAATGGCAACAGTCTGGTAGACGGATATAATTACCACACACTTGAGACTGTATCAAGAGATGAACCAAGAAATGCATCAGATGCTGCAGGACTTTATGATCTTCAGTGGGAAAATGGACAGGCATTTGATATATATAGTGATTCACTTGGAGGACAGCTTAAGGCACTTATAGATCTGCGAGATGGCTGCAATGGCGAGATAGAGAAACATGCTACGACTACAGATGCCAATGGTAATGAGGTATATGAAAGAGATGCAGATGGCAATATCCTTACAGATACACAATCACAGGTAGATAATAATACTCAATATAAGGGTGTTCCGTATTATCAGTCACAGCTAAACCAGTTTATACAGATATTTGCGGCTTCTGTTAATGAAATTCTCAATAAGGGAGTTACATCAGATGGTTCTGCATCAGGAATTCCGCTGTTTGTAACAAAGGACAATACAAGGGCGCTTTCTGCTACTAATGTTACAATCAATCAGGATCTTATAGATAATGCTGATCTGCTTGCGACTAAATATAATAAGAGCGACGGAGAGGCTAATGTAGATCTTATTGTTGATCTCATTAATACTAAGGATGCCAAGATATTTGATGGTGGAACAGGATCATTTTTCCTGGAGAGTATTGTCAGTGATATGTCAATAGATGCTAACAAGGCAACGAATTTTACTAAGAATTATACGAATCTGCAGACTACTATACAGAATCAGAGACTATCTATCATGGGTGTTGATACTGATGAGGAAGCTATGGATCTGGTTAAGTTCCAGCAGGCATATAATCTGAGCTCTAAGATGATGACGGTTATGAATCAGTTATATGACAGATTGATTAATAATACAGGAGTATAGACACGAGGAGGGATAACATGAGAATTACCAACCAGATGATGATTAATAGTTCAATATCTAATATCCAGGTTAATAAGGGACAGCTCAATACACTTAGTACAGAACTTTCTACACAGAAGAAGATAAGTAAACCATCTGAAGACCCCATTATTGCTATAAGGGCATTAAGACTGCGTTCAAGTCTGGATGAGGTTACACAGTATCTTGGAAAGAATATACCTGATGCATCATCATGGCTGAGTGTTACCCACGATGCACTTGATGAGGGTAATAAGATACTTAATGACCTTTATAATTATTGTGTACAGGGATCTACTGATTCATATTCAGAGTCAGAGCGTAATACTCTTGCGGAGAGTCTTAATAAGCTGGTAGAAGCCTATTATGAACAGGGAAATGTCGATTATGCGGGAAGGTATGTATTTACAGGACATGCAACAGATAAGCCTCTTACATACCAGTCGGATGCAACAGCGAAAGATGTGGATTATACTATTAAACAGAATTTTACAAGAGACAACCTTTCAACAAAGACAGCTTATACTAATGCATATAGTAATCAGGATATTCTTAATCTTACAGTTAAGACGGATGTCAATGGTAATATTATTACTCCTAATGTATCAGATGTTCACAGAATACAGCTTGCATATGATGAGATTAATGGAACAGAATTCTCTATCGGTATGGGAACTGGTAACAGTACAGATGTTACAATTAATGCAGATGGATCAGTTACAACTAATGGAACTCTTACAGCAAGTATCACGCAGGCTGATGGAACAGTTGCGCAGAATCAGGTAAGCGTTGTAACTACCACAGACGATAATTATATACCAGGAGATAATGAGATAGCTATCAATGCTACAACCGGAGAACTGCTTCTTGGAGAAAATGTATATAAGTCAGTGTATGAGAATAATGAATTCTCTGTAACATATGATAAGAGCAATTTCATAAAAGGTGATATAGATCCTACTATGTATTTTGATTGTGTTGATAATAATACAGGTATAGAATATAATAAAAAGAGCGAAGATATCGAGTACATAGTGAATTTTTCACAGAAGTTAAAGGTTAATACTGAAGCAAGTGAAGCTTTTGGTATTTATCTTGGAAGAAATGTTGATGATCTTGTTAATGCTGTGCAGAATGTCCTGGATCTTAATGATCAGATATCACAGGTAGAGTCAATGCAGAAGGAAGAGCAGTATAGTGATGATGTTTCACAGGAGAAGCTTTCAAGTATTCTGGAAGGACTTAATAAGCAGAGAGATCTCGCAAAGGATAAAATGAAAAAAGCTTTTGAGAGCGGAATCGGACAGATGCAGGGCTATCAGGAGCAGATTGCTAATTCCAAGGCTGATATAGGAAACAGACAGACACGTCTTGACCTTACAAAGACAAGACTGACAGAGCAGAAGACGAACTTTACAGATCTTAAGTCACAGAATGAAGATATAGACCTTGAAGAGATAGTGGTTACTTATACTTCAGCTGAGCTTGTATATCAGGCAGCTTTATCTGCAGCAAGTAAGGTTGTACAGCAGACACTGCTTGATTTCCTTGGTTAACGGGCATTGCAGTTTAATATATGAAATGATATGAATGGAGGATAGACATTTATGAAAGTACAGACTAAATGGTTTGGAGAAATCGAAGTAAGTGATGATAAAATAATCACATTTGAAAAAGGAATCATAGGATTTGAGGACTGGAAGAAGTATACGCTTGTCTATGATGCTGAAAGAGAAGAGGATGTATCAATAGTATGGCTTCAGGCGGTTGATGAACCGACACTTGCACTTCCTATTATGAAGCCTGAGATAGTATACCAGAATTATGATCCTATAGTGGAGGATGAAATAATCGCTACACTTGGCGAAGACATCCAGAATGCAGAACTTATGGTATTCTGCGCTCTTACAGTTCCACAGGATCTTACTAAGATGACTATTAATCTTAAAGCACCGATCATTATAAATGTTGATACAATGAAGGGTGTACAGTTAATAGCTGATAACTCAGATTATCAGGTAAGATATCCTATATACGATATTCTTAAAAAGGAGGAAGCGTAGTATGCTGGCATTATCTAGAAAAAAGGACGAGGCAATCGTTATTAATGATGATATAGAGATAACAGTTATTGAGATTAAAGGTGATCAGGTAAAGCTCGGCATATCTGCACCAAAGGCTGTTCCTATATATCGTAAGGAAGTATATATCCAGATTCTTGATTCTAACAAGGAAGCTGCAGAATCTGTTGATGTGAAGTCACTCAATCAGATTTTTAAGAAATAATAATTGTACAAAATTAAGTACAATTATGGCAGAGGGGTTAAATAATGCTTAACATTTTCCGATATGTGCAGTACAACATGAATGTAACGAATATAAAGTTTTGTTTTCACACGGAGGTGGAATATCATGGGAATTGAAGTTAATGGAGTAGCGGCAGCGTCTAGTTATCAGACACAGACATCGCAGGCAGTAAAGCAGGTTTCACAGGCTGCTAACACAACAACGACTACTGATAAGGGTAATCAGGTTATAGCTGATACATCCAAGTCATCTGCATCTAATGTAGCAGTATCAGTAGGACAGGCTACTGAAAGCGAGAAGAATGGTAACAGCGCATATGATAATGACAAAGCTCAGGAGAAGAAGGCAGAATCTATGGCTGATGTTAAGGATATAAGAAAGATCCTTAATGACAATACTGTTGCAGAATTCAGCTATAATGAGCCAACTAAGAGAATAGCAATTAAGATTAAAGATAAGGATACTGACGAGGTTATTAAGGAAATCCCATCAGAGAAAGCATTGGAGATGCTTGCTAAGGCATGGGAGCTTGCAGGTATTCTTGTTGATGAGAGAAGATAGGAGGTAGAATATGCCAATCAGATTATCAGGTATGGTTTCAGGTATGGACACGGAATCATTGGTGTCAGCCCTTGTATCTTCATATAATTTAAAGAAAGATAACCTTGTAAAAGCACAGACTAAGCTTTCATGGAAACAGGAAAAGTGGAAAACAATGAACACAAGTATCTACAATTTCTATAGTGGAAAGCTTTCTAATACAAGATTTTCTGCTAATTACAGCCTTAAGAGTTCAACTGTTTCTAATGATAAGTATGCTAAGGTTACTGCAAGCTCTTCTGCTGTTAATGGAACACAGAAGCTTAAGGTTAAGCAGCTTGCTTCAACAGGATATCTTACTGGTGGAGAGATAAAGGCGGCAGATGGAAGTAAGATTACTGGTTCTACCAAGTTATCAGATATAATAGGAACAACAGATGGCTCTATATCAATAAAGACATCTTCAGGGACTAAGAATATTGATATTACTGAGGATATGAATGTTAATCAGTTTGTGGCCAAGTTAAAGGATGCTGGAGTTAACGCAAGTTTTGATGAGGCTAACGGACGTTTCTTCATAAGTTCCAAGGTGTCAGGCAAGGATGGAGATTTCTCACTTACTGCCAATAACGATAATGGACTCAATGCATTACAGAAGCTTGGAATATATGCTGTAAGTGTTGCTGATAAAGCTGAATACACCAGATTAGCATCTTTAGCTGACGGAAGTGACGATTATAATGCTGAACTTGAGAGCATGTATACCAAGACTACAGCGAAAGATGTGGCTAAGAGTTATGCAGATAAATATAATGCAGCTAAGAATAAGCTTGATATAATGGCAGCTGATGATACATGGGATCATACATATACACTTGAAGATTACATTGCCAATATTAAGGAAGAAACTCCTAAGATACTTGATGCATATGATTCTTACAAAGTAGAGAAGAAAGATTCTGAAGGCAATACTGTCAAGGATTCAGATGGTAATATTGTATATGAGTATGATACAGAAGCTATGGAAAAAGATGGCGTCAAGGACAAGTATGATGCAGATGTAAGAAAAAAGACGTCTAATGAATCCATGATTAAAGTATATGATGACAATACTAAGGTTATTGGAGATACTAAGGATTATGTGACAATTGGTGATGATGGCAAGGCGGTTGCTGATGAAGCTAATGAAAAAGTGGTGCAGGAAGTTAATGATACCAATGATTCAAGGAGAGCGCAAGCTAAGGCATTGCTTGATTCCAAGATAGCGATGGCATCAACAGCAGCTGATGGAGCAGCATCAAGTGGAGCTGTAAGAATTGATGGAGAGGATTCAGAGATTGAACTTAATGGCGCCAAGTTCACTAATAATACTAATAATTATTCAATCAACGGACTCACAATACAGGCTCTTGGACTTACTGGAACAGATGAAGTATCTATAACAACAGATACTGATGTTGATGGAATATATGATATGATCAAAGGATTCCTTAAGGATTACAATGATCTTGTCAAGTCTGTAGATGTTGCATATAATGCAGCAAGTGCTAAAGGATATGAGCCACTTACAAGTGATGAGAAAGATGCAATGTCTGATGATGAAGTAGAGAAGTGGGAAACCAAGATAAAGGATTCGCTTCTTAGAAAGGATTCAACCCTTGGCGGCGTACTTGATACAATGAAGAATGACATGGCATTATCATTTAATGTTAATGGCAAGCTTTATTCATTATCAAGCTTTGGAATATCTACACTTGGTTATTTTAATTCACCGGAGAATGAAACAGGAGTTCTTCATATTGATGGTAATAAGGATGATACATATACATCTGCTAATACAGATAAGTTAAGAGCTATGATAGCAAGTGATCCAGACACTGTAATAGATTTCTTTTCACAGTTATCAACTAAACTGTATACAGATCTTGGCAATAAGATGGCTACATCATCTACAAGCAGTGCATACACTATCTATAATGATAAGCAGATGAATACACAGTACTCAGAATATAATACTAAGATATCTGAGGCTGAGGATAAGGTAACAACATGGGAAGATTACTATTATAGTAAGTTTTCAGCAATGGAGTCAGCACTTGCTAAGATGAATGCACAGTCATCATCATTATCAGGACTTTTTGGATAATAGTTACCTAATAAATTGATCACACAGAATTATATTTTCTGTGGGGAATGAGGAGAATATGGCATTTAATCAGAATATTGCGCAGAAATATAATAGGAATAAGATCCTTACAGCAAGCCCTGCAGAGCTTACATTGATGCTCTATGAGGGAGCTATTAAGTTTTGCAATATTGCACTTATGGCTATAGAGAAGAAGGATTATGAGAAAGCTCACATTAATATTAAGAAAGTGGAGAATATTATAACGGAGTTCAAGGTTACTCTTAATCACAAGTATCCGGTAGCTAAGGATTTTGAAAATGTATATAATTATATATACTCTCTTCTGGTTGATGCTAATATAAAGAAAGATCCAGAGATTCTTAATAAGGCACTTGATGAAATCAGGGGCATGAGAGATACATGGAAAGAAGTTATGAATCGCACAAGAGGTATGAATCAGTAGGAGAAGACATGACAGATAATTATCTTCAGATGATGATTGACAGCCTTAATAAGAAAAAGGAAATTTTGTTGGGTATAATATCATATAATGAGCAGCAGAATGAAATTCTTTCCGCCAGTGAGTTTGACAGTGAAGCATTTGATGCTAATATGAAAGCAAAGGGCAACTGCATAGATGAACTGGATAAGCTTGACGAAGGCTTTCAGACACTTTTTAACAGGGTAAGAGATGAGCTTAATGATAATAAGGAACAATATGTGCAGGAGATTGCTGCCATGAAGAAGCTTATAACCGAGGTTACAGAGGCAGGAACAAGAATTGAAGTTCAAGAAAAGCGTAACAAGGTAAAAGTTGAAGCGATGTTCAAAAGAGAAAGACAGGAACATAAGGAAGCCAAGCGAAGCGCTTCAATGGCAAAGTCTTATTATCAGAATATGAATAAGCTTAGCAGTGAGCCACAATTCATGGATACCAAGCAGTAGAATGAAGTGGCGGAAGATTTTTAAAAAAGTTTATATTACGGACTAAAGTTTTGGTACATAGGTCCGATATATAAAGTACAAGGAAACAAAAGAGTTTCCTGTAAACCATAACACGACGTCGCAAGGATGTAGCGTCAAAATTTATTTTCAAGGAGGAAAACATTATGGTAGTACAACACAATTTATCAGCAATGAACACAAACAGACAGATGGGTACAGTGTCTAGTGCACTCCAGAAGTCAACAGAGAAGTTATCTTCAGGTTACAAGATTAATCGTGCAGGCGATGATGCTGCTGGTCTTTCAATCTCAGAGAAGATGAGAAGCCAGATCAGAGGTCTTAATAAGGCTTCTTCTAACGCAGAAGATGGTATTTCTCTTATTCAGGTAGCTGAAGGTGCTCTTAACGAGACACATTCAATTCTTCAGAGAATGAATGAGTTAGCAACACAGGCTGCTAACGATACTAACACAACATCTGATAGAGAAGCTATCCAGTCTGAGATTACACAGTTAACTTCAGAACTTGATAGAATCTACTCTACAACACAGTTCAACACAATGAATCTGTTAGATGGTTCATTCTCAGGAAAGAGCCTTCAGGTTGGTTCACTTTCTGGTCAGGTTATCGGTATCTCAATCGGTAAGATGAATGCTTCTAGCCTTGGAGTTTCAGCTACTAAGATTTCAGTAAGCTCTAATTCAACAGCTGGTGCTTCAATGTCTATCATTCAGGCTGCTATTACTAAGGTTTCTACAGAGAGATCTAAGTTAGGTGCTCTTCAGAACAGACTTGAGCATACAATCAACAACCTGGATACAACATCTGAGAATACTTCAGCTGCTGAGTCACGTATCCGTGATACAGATATGGCATCTGAGATGGTTGAGTACAGCAAGAACAACATCCTTTCACAGGCTGGACAGTCAATGCTTGCTCAGGCAAATCAGTCAACACAGGGAGTACTTTCACTTCTCGGTTAATAACAACTACTACTATAAGCAGAAGAGCCGGTGCTTGCACCGGCTCTTTTTGCAACCAGATAAGGATATTAATTACAGACAGGGGAACATACATATATGGAATTCGATAAAAGTTTTTTTGAAGATGAGATAAGAGATGGTTTCTATGTATCAGCAGAGATGAAGCATGCATGGGCAGCGCAGCTTGAGGTGCTGAATGATGTCGATAAAGCATGCAGGGAGAATGGAATCCAGTATTTTGCGGAGTGGGGAACACTTCTTGGGGCAGTAAGACATCATGGATTCATACCATGGGATGATGATATGGATATATGTATGAAAAGACCTGATTTTAATAAATTTGTTAAAAATGTTAAGGATATTATGCCGGAGGGCTATCAGATATACAATATAGAAAGTGATAAGGATAATGATAATCTGTTGGCAAGAATTATCAGCGGAAGGACAATAGATTTCAGTGCAGAATACCTTGATAAATATCATGGCTTTCCATATGTTGCAGGGATAGATATATTTCCGCTGGATTTTATTTCACCAGACAGGGAAGAAGATGATTATTTATGTACTGTTATAGATATTGTCAATACAGTAGCCAAATTTATGAGAATGAAAGATTCAGAGAATGAAGCTATTGAAGGAGAGGACTTAGAAAAGCTGAATAGTAATCTTTTAAGTATAGAACAGCTATGCGGAGTAAGGATTGACAGGGAAAAAGATATAATACAGCAACTGAATATACTGGTAGACCAGTTATGCAGCCTTTATACAGAAGACGAAACAGAGGAACTGACTATAAGGGCTATATGGCAGAAGAATAAATCGTATAAATTCCGTAATTCATATTATAAAAAGGCTGTCAGAATTCCTTTTGAAAATATGACAATTCCTGTACCATTTGGATATGATGCAATTCTTAAACAAAAGTACGGAGATTACATGAAACTGGTTCATACATGGGATTCACATGATTATCCATTCTTTGATAAACAGAAAGATATTATCAGGGAAAAATCAGAGTCGGCTCTTAATGAATTTAGAGATAAGCTAGAGGATGTTATAACATTTAAGGAACACATTGCAATATTGCGCGGAAAGAGAAGAGTGTTAAAGGCGCTGGATAATAAAAAGGAAAAGAAAAATGTTGTGTTCATGCCGTTTAAACCAGAACACTGGGATGTAATGGATGGACTGTGGAGAGAGTATAAGGACAGGGAAGATGTAGATGTAAAGGTTATTCCTATTCCATATTATTACAAGAATTATGATGGAACTGTTGAACAATACAGTACAAGCGCAGAGTATCCGGACTATATTAATGTGCTGTCAGAGGATGAATATAATTATGAGAAAGATGATCCGGATGAAATAATTATTCAGAATCCATATGACGGATATAATGTTGCAGCAACTATACACCCACGTTATTATGTCAGGAATCTGCTTATGCATACAGATAAGCTTATATATATACCTTATTTTGCGACAGATGAGATTGATGCGCAGGATATGAGAGCAGATGTCAGCATGAATTCGTATGTGACAATGCCGGGAGTGGTATATGCTGATGAAGTTATATTGCAGTCAGAGAATATAAGGAATCTATACATAAGAAAGCTCACAGTTTTTTTTGGAGAAGAAAGCAGGCAACTGTGGGAGAATCAGCTTAACGCAAATGGTGCGCAGTATCTGGTAAATGATAATAATAATTCGTTAAGATATAACAGGATACCTGAGAAATGGAGAAATCAGGCAGCCAGAAGTGACGGAAGTTATAAGAAAATAATACTTTACTATATAAGTACTAATGGTGTGCTTGAACATAAGCATGAAATGTTTGAAAAAATCGGACGTACAATGGAAGTGTTTGAACAATATAAAGATGATGTGCTATGCTTGCTTGCTTTTGAGGGTAATATGGAAGAGGTTCTGGAAGAAGAAAATACAGAACTTCTTATGGACTATCAGTGTACAGTAAGAAAATACAATGAATATGTTGTAAGCGCGGGAGAGTTAAGGAACGCTGTAAAGTCGTGCGATGCATTTTATGGAGAGGCAGGAGCAGAGGCACAGATGTGTAGAAATGCTAATAAGCCGGTTATGATAGAGAATGTGTATTTGTAACGCATATATTTGGGAGACCATGAAAAACAGGCAAGAATGGAGATATTATGCTGCAGTTTCCAGATAGTTATTTTGAAGATGAAGTAAGAGATGGATTCTATGTTCCATCAATGATAAAGAGAGCATGGGCTACGGCACTAGATGTATTGTGCGAGGTAGATCGCATATGCTGTAAATACAATATAAAATATTATGCAGAGTGGGGTACTCTTCTTGGAGCAGTCCGCCATGCTGGATTTATTCCATGGGATGATGATCTGGATATTGGAATGATGAGAACTGACTATAGAAAATTCTGTGAGGTGGCGCCTAAAGAATTTAAAGAAGGTTTTCAGATATTTACATTTAACACGCAGAAAGATTTTCATCATTTTCTTGCAAGGGTGGTGTGCAAAAACAGAATATGCTTTGAGGATGAACATTTAAGAAGGTTCCATGGATTTCCATATATAGCAGGACTGGATATATTTGTCCATGATAATGTCTCGGATGATGCTATGTTGCAGGAAAAATGTGAAAAAACAGCAGAGTATGTTATCACGGTGGCAGATGCGATTGGCGATGGAAGGCTTAACAAAGCACAGGAGACAGAGGCACTGGGAAGAATTAATAATATGCTTCATGTTAATTGTACTTCAATTGAAGATAAGGAGCAGGAAAGAATACAGCTATATAATATGGCTGAGAGTGTATTTGCATCATTTGAACATGAAGAATGTACAGAAATGACGCAGATGATGCCACATAGTCTGTATGGAAGACATTTAAGAATTCCTAAGAAGTTCTACGAGAAGCTTGTAAGAATTCCGTTTGAGAATACGACAATACCCGTGCCAGCAGGCTTTGACGCTATGTTAAAGCGTAGGTATGGTGATTATATGAAGCTTGTCAGAAATGCAGGCGGTCATGATTATCCGTTCTATGAATCACAGAAGAGACAGCTTGAAGCGCTTATGGATTTTAAACTGCCTGAGTATACATATGATGAGAAAAAGGCAGTACGAGAAGCTGATCCTGAAGAACTGTCAGGTTATAGAAGGTATCTGAAGGATTATCTTGATAATATTGAAGGACGGATTGAAGAAATCGGACATATACAGGACACAGAAGTCATAAAAGAGAAGCTTGTTGATGTGCAACAGGAAGTGATTGATATGGGAAACCTTATCGAGAAGATAAAAGGTGAAGGGACGGAAAGTGTAAGATGCCTGGAACGTTTCTGTGATGTTATATACACAATGTATCAGGAAAATAATGCTGATATAAAAGCTGAGTATGACAATGTAAGAAGAATACTGGAAAAAGATATTGTTGAAAAGAAAGAAGTACTTATTCTTGTGAGTAAGGCTTCTGAGTGGAAGTATATAGAGAATGTATGGAAGAAACATAAAGAGGAACAGGACACAGAAGTGGCTGTTGCTGTACTTCCGTATTATTATAAAGAATATGATGGAAGCATAAAGAAAGAAGTAAATGAACTGGGAAACTTTACAACAGATATTGGCGCTGTTGATTTAGCGCAATATGATATTGCACTGCATCATCCAGACATTATATATATGCAGAATCCATTTGATAATGAAAATAAAGCAATAGGAATTGAGAGAAAATATTATTCAGACAGATTAAAACATTGTACCAACAAACTTGTCTATATACAGTCGTTTACACTTGAAGAGTTTGATTCTTCTAATGAACGGGAGTATAAGAATATGGGGTGTTTCTGCACAGTACCTGGTGTAGTAAATTCTGATGAGGTATATGTACAGTCTGAGAATATGCGTAATATGTATATAAAGAAGCTGACTGAATTCGCAGGCAAAGAAACTGAAAACATATGGAAAGCTAAAATATATGTTAAACCGGATTGGATGAAGAATGAGGGACATAATGTTGTTAAAGGCAATGGAAAAATAAAGATTTTGTTCTATACTTCAATAAGCGGACTTATGCAGAATTCAGAGATAGCGGCGGGTAAGATAAAGAATGTATTAGATGTATTTAAACAATACTCAGATAAGATAGAGGTTATCTGGTGTGTTCAGAGCCTTGTTGATACTGTTATGGAGGATATAGACAGGAATCTTAGTGAGCAGATAAATACAATCAGGGATGAATACAGAATTGAAGAAATCGGACGTATATGTAGCGACAAGGATAAAGATATACTTATTTCATGTGATGCATATTATGGTGACATATCTTCAGTGGTTCAGGAGTACAGAAATGCAGATAAGCCTGTAATGATAATGAATTATGAGGTGTAGGGATGAATATACTTGTTATTGGAGAGAGGTTGTTTACGGATTATGCATTGCAGGCATTAGATGATACTGCACATATGGTTGATGTCTATTATTGGGATGGCACATTTGGACCAGAGCTGCTTATGGATTCGGGTATCAATGATTATGACTGCATAGTTGTTATGTTTGATGATGATAAGTTATCAGCAGATATTACAGCTATGATTAAGACAATTGTTACTAATGAGAGCTGTACAGTATTTGATTATATTTTATGGCATAAAGCAATGCTGCCTGCCATGAGGGCAGACCTGATTATGAGTAATCCTTTGTATCATTCATATGATGGACTGATTCTTGGCTTGTCACATGCGGAGGTTGGAATACTTGCAGACAGATTACAGGGGAATTATGCTAATCTGGCTGTTTCATCACAGGATATATATTATAATTATAAGACTCTTGAGTATTGCATTGATAATTACTGGGAGAAGATAAAAGATCTCAAACATATAATTATAGATATGTATGATTATGAATATTTTAATTTCGATACATCTCTTGCTAAGAATATATACAGATATTTTATGTGGGGCGGTTACAATCTTGATGGGCATAATATGACACGCAATAAAATATATAAAAACAGCCTCGAGGAAGTCCGCAATTATCTGCTATATAGTAAATATAAGGGACTGGATATAAGTAAGCTTGGGATGTGGAAGGACTTGTTCCCGGACACATATTATATGAATGGGTATGCCGATTACAGAGGTGTTAACAGGGTTGAACAGAGAATGGAGATGATTACGGACAGACTTGTTGAAGAGTATGAGGTAACATCAAGCACTGTGCGCAATGAGTATCCCGAAACTATCAGTGAGAATGTGTCTGTTATGAATGACATGCTTGCATTAATATATAGTAAGTGGCCTGACATTAAAGTAGATATAATACTTCTTCCAATATATAAAGGTATTCTTGATAAGAGAGAACCATATTATATTAAATGGAGAGAACAGTTTATGGGAGTTATAGAGGACCTAAGCAGCAGATATACGTTCAGGTTCACATCTTATCTGGAGGATGAAATGACTGCGGACAAGAAGTATTATTATGACAAAGATCATCTTAATTACCTTGGCGCATATGTGTTTACGCAGAAGTTAAAGCAAATGCTTGGAGAACAGTTATAAAAATGCATTAATAAATAGGCATATTAAATAGGATAATGGGTTAATATTGAGCGGATGACATCCGATATATAAGATATATGTAGAAGAAACGTATATCCTATAGACATGGAAGTCAGGATGCAATATTTATTGAATGTGCGAATTCCGTGTATGGGTAAATACACGGAATTTTTTTAATGGAGAAATATATATGAAAGTATTAGCTGTATATGGTACGAGACCAGAAGCTATTAAAATGTGTCCACTAATATTAGAGATGAAGAACAGACCAGAGGTTGAGTGTGTCGTGTGTCTGACAGGACAACATAGGGAAATGCTTGATCAGGTAAATGGATTATTTGGAATAACAGCTGACTATGATCTTAATATAATGCAGAAAGGACAGTCGCTTGCAGACATTACGTCAAAAGTGCTGCAAGGACTCGATCTGGTTCTTGATAAGGAAAAACCTGATGTAATGCTTGTACATGGAGATACAACAACTTCATTTGCAGCAGCTCTGGCGGCGTTTTACAGAAATATTCCTGTAGGTCATGTTGAGGCAGGCCTAAGAACATACAATATGAAGTCTCCATATCCGGAAGAATTTAACAGGCAGGCTGTAGATTTAATATGCAATTATTATTTTGCACCTACAGAAACTGCAAAAGAACATCTTATTAAAGAAGGAAAGAGCATGTCAGACATATATGTTACTGGGAATACGGTAATAGATGCGTTAAAGACTACAGTGGATAAATCTTTTTCAGATGACAATATTGAGTGGGCAAAGGGCAGCAGACTTATATTACTTACTTCGCACAGAAGAGAGAATATTGGTGAGAATATGAAACATATATTTGAGGCTGTTAATGCTATTGTGGCTGAGTATACTGATGTCAAGGTTATATATCCGTTACACAAGAACCCCAGAGTCAGGGAGATAGCTTATGAGTATTTCAAGGATAATGACAGAATAAGACTGATAGAGCCATTGGATGTATATCATTTTCATAATTATATACAGCAATGCTTCCTGATAATGACAGATAGTGGAGGTGTGCAGGAAGAAGCCCCATCTCTTGGCAAGCCTGTTCTGGTATTAAGAGAGAATACTGAAAGACCAGAGGGGGTTGCGGCAGGTACATTGAAGCTGGTTGGAGTTGAGAAAGAATCTATATACAGAGGTGTTAAGGAGTTGCTGGATAATCGCGAAACATATAGCAAGATGAGCAAGGCAAGTAATCCTTATGGGGATGGAAATGCTTCTAAATATATAGTTGATGCTTTATTAAAAATTATGAGGTAAGACATGGATAAATTAAAGTATGCTAAAGGGAAAAAATTAAAACAACATTTGCATATAGCATTATAAGATGATAGTAAGAATCCATGTGTGTTGATTTCAAATGGCAGTATTGAAACTATTGAATTAAAACTACCGACGGATTTTTTTGTTAAGGAATTATTTATGGAGATGAAAGAAAGAGAAAAATATGATATCTGTAATAGTGCCAATTTATAATTCAGAAAAATATTTAAATCAATGTTTAACAAGTCTTGTAAAGCAGACATATTCTGATTTAGAAATAATTCTTGTAAATGATGGTTCAACTGATTCTAGTATGAATATATGTGAGAAGTTCAAAAAAGAAGATGATAGAATTATTCTTATAAATAAAGAAAACCAAGGATTAGTCAGAGCACGTAAAGATGGTGCAAGAAAAGCTACGGGTGAATATATAACATTTATTGATGCGGATGATTGGATTGATGCAGATACATATGATAATTTAAGAGATTTTAAGTCAGATATTATTGCGTATGGGCTGGTTGAAGAATATGGCTATAAAATCAAGAAAAAAACAAATAAGTTTAAAGATGGATTTTATGAAAAAGATGAGATTTCAGATTATATAATACCACAAATGCTATGTGCAGATAATTTCTTTGAATTTGGTCTATTACCGAATCTTGTATGCAAATTGATAAAGCGCACTTTATTTCTGGAAATGATGGAAGATGTGAGCGATGACGTATCTGTTGGGGAAGACGTAGACTTCTTTTATAGAATAGTTTTTAAGGCAGAAACACTAACAATAAGATCATATTGTCCGTATCATTACAGACAGCATTCTGAATCTATGATGCGAAAGAAAATTGATATTGAATCAATAAAAAAACTGTATTTTGATTTATTAGCAATTAATGGCGTAAAAAAGAAGACGGAATGGGAAATACAATTAAACAAATATATCATGTTTGTAATGTTATTAAAAAGACCAGATAAAGTGGTTCATCTAATAAGGGAAATCAGCGAGATAAATGGAAGCGTTGTTATATATGGAGCAGGGGCTTTTGGAAAAGGCATATATACTCAGTTAAAGCAAAACAAGAAAATTAAAGAACTTTTTATTGTTGATAAACAATGGAAGGATCTTAGCAAGGAAAACATACTAATTGATAATCCTGAAAGAATTACTGATATCAATCCAGATAAAGTGATAATTACAATTCTTGATGAAAGGGTATGCAATTATGTGAAAGAGTATTTGATTGGGATTGGCATTGGAACAGATAAAATAATTAGAATAAATTTTTCGGAATTATGTGGTAATAAAGTCTTTGATATATAACAAAGGAGTATGAAATGTTTGATGAAAAAATAGTGATATGTGGGGCAGGGGATACTGCCAGAAATTTTTTGGATTATAAACCAAGCGATTGTCAGGTAAAATATATTGTTGATTCAGATGCTGATAAAGTGGGAATTACAATTCATGGGGTTAAGGTATTTGACAGAAATCATCTGGCAGCAGAAAAAGAGAAGGTTATCGTATTACTTACGTTTAATGATGAGAAAACAGAAAACTGGTTGGAATCATTAGGTGTTGAATGTTATAAAAGTTATGGAAGAAACGATAAAAATTTCTTTTACAGGAAAGAAGTAGTCAGATATATTGACGATGAAATTTTGTCAAAATTTATGTGGGATAAAAGAATAAAAAGGAGTTTATTTAGTGACAGGAGCCGAGATAATTTTTTTAGAGAATCATACTGCTCAGAAACTAATAAAAATCTGGTCCAATTAATGGCTTTAGGGAAATATGAAGAAGCAGATGATTATTTATCAAAAATGTATAGTGAATATAATGAACTTTTTGATGATGAATTTTTTGATTACAGACCAGCTATGAGACTTATAAAACAAATTATAGAAATGAAATACAAGGAAAGGATCAGCATATGTGATTTGGGTTGTGGAAACGGAGAATTGTTACTTAATTTAGATGATGAAAAATATGATTTGTATGGAGTGGATTTAAGTGATAAGAGAGTTTCAAGGCTTGTTAGTCATGGGATAAATGCAGTTAGCTCGAGAGTGGAAAAAATACCATTTGATGACAGAACCATGGATGTTGTTTCTTGCCTAGAGTGTTTAGAGCATGTTTTTGATCCAACGATGGTTTTGAAAGAGATTGAGAGAGTATTAAAACCAGGTGGAAGGTTATTAATTTCGGTACCATATCAAGCTAATTGTGAAAGTGAGACACATGTAAGGCAATGGGATGAACGCAGATTATTTTCATTGTTAGAAGAAAAATTTGAAATAGAAAATATGATAAGAATTCCATATATAAATAGTTTTAATATGGATAATTTATTTGTGTCAGCAATTTTAAGATAATAGGAGAAAATATGGCAGTTGTTAGCATAGTAATGCCTGTATATAACGGCGAAAAATATTTAAGACAATCTATTGCAAGCGTAGTGAATCAGACATTTAAGGATTGGAATTTAATAATTGTTGATGACTGTTCTACAGATTCTTCACCTGAAATTATGAATGAATATGCAAAAGCAGATGACAGAATTCAGGTTATACATAACGAAGTAAACAGTAAGATACCAGCATCACTTAATAATGGGTTTGAAAAGGCATCGGGAAGATATTATTCCTGGACATCGGATGATAATATATATGAGAGTGACGCTATAGAGAAAATGGTTAAGTATCTAGATGAACACCCGGATACAGGTCTTGTATATTCTAATATGAGATTTATTGATGGAGAAGGCAGAGAAACAGGAATATATGAATCTAAGCCAGAGGATATATTCAGTAATAACTGCGTAGGTGCATGCTTTATGTATAGGGCAGATATTGCCAAAGAAGCTGGCAAATATAGTGCGGACTGGTTTTTAGTAGAGGATTATGAGTATTGGCTGAGAATAAGAAATATAAGTAAGATAGGTCATATAGATGAATTGTTATATAAGTACAGACGTCATGAGAGAAGCTTATCAGAAACTAAGATGATACAGGTAAGAGAGAAATTATATGACTTAAGACTTAATATGATTCAGAAGATGAATGATAAGATTCCTGACAGAATTAAGACAGAATTATTCAAGGAAATGTGGCTGCAGAGTTCCGAAAGGCATGATGAGCTGCTTAATGTATTTTGGAATGGAGAAATGCCGGTTGATTTACAATGGCTTAAAAGAAAAGGGATAATTGATATGAGTAAAAAAGTTGTTTTGTTTGGAGCAGGAGTGTTTGGTGCTAAGGCATTGGATTATCTTGGAGAAGAAAAAGTGTATTGTTATGTGGATAATAATCCAGAGTTGAAAGATAAGATTGTTAATGGCAAGATTGTAAAATCTTTTGATGATATGAAAGAACTTGCAAAGACTTACCAGATTGTAATTGCTGTTGATGCCCATAAAGCAGGCGTATTAGCGGAACAATTAGAAAATGCCGGAATAACGGAATATATAACTTATCTTGAGATGGTTAACAATTATAAAAAACCGGAATTATCCGGACAGGTTGACTGGATAAAAACTACAGAAAAAGCCAAAAACTGGATAATTAATAATTCTATAAAAGGAGAGGGAATAATTAATAATTCCCGGTACAAGAAGAGTTATCCGGAAGTCAGCGGATATTATATTCCAACACTTTTAAGATGGGGATTCAGAGATCTGGCTGTTACATATGCCGGATGGTTGTGCTCAATACAGCATGAAGAGGGGGCATGGTATGATACGGATGATAAAGAACCATATGTATTTGATACAGCCCAGATTCTTAAAGGGTTAGTGGCTATATATCCAATAAAACCTGAGGTTAAAGACAGCTTAATAAAGGGATGTGAATGGTTATTAGGGCAGATTACAGAAGAAGGCAGATTAGTTACTCCTTCTAAGGCAGCGTGGGGTAATGATGGAGTGTGTTCAGAACTGATACATCTATACTGCCTTTCACCATTGATAGATGCAGCAAAGCTTCTTGATAAACCGGAATATGAGAAGGCGGCGAGAAAAGTGGCTGATTATTACATCAGTAATTATAGAGATAAAATTCTTAACTTTGGATTCTTGTCACATTTTTACTCATATGTTATGGAGGCTCTTTGCGATATAGAAGAGACTGAGCTTGCAAAAGAAGCAATGGATAAACTTTCTGTAATGCTCGATGAAAAAGGATATATTCCTGCATTCAAGGATGTTGACTGGGTATGCTCGACAGGAATGTTCCAGCTGGCAATTACATGGTATAAGCTTGGTGATATTGAAAGAGGAAATAAGGCATTAACATATGCAGCAAAGCTTCAGAATGAAACAGGTGGATGGTTTGGAAGCTACGCCGTAATTGATAATCCAAAACCTACAGATAAGAAGGAGTATCCTGATTATATACCTGATGGGGAAATAAGCTGGGCGGTTAAGTATTATCTGGATGCAGTTTTTTATAAAAACAGATTAGAGTTTGATATACAGGCGGATAGTTTTTCATCATCAATTTCAAAGGAAGATGGAAGATATCAGGTTATCCTTAAAGAAATTAACGCTGTGAAAAAAGCAGGCATGAAGATAATTGATGTTGGTTGTGGAAAAGGAAGGTTCTTAACTAATCTTTTAGAAGATGTAAAAAATTCCCAGTTATATGCGGTAGATATTTCGGATAAAGTAATGGGAACATTATCAGACAGAATAGTAAAAGAGAATGGAGTGCTCACACAGATTCCGTATGCTGACAATACATTTGACATCACGTATGCTGTGGAATCCCTGGAACATGCAATATTTCCTGAAAACGCCATCAAAGAGATGTTACGAGTTACTAAAACTGGAGGGAAGGTAATAGTTGTAGATAAG
The DNA here is from genome assembly GCA_945910225.1 of uncultured Eubacterium sp. GTDB lineage: Bacteria > Bacillota > Clostridia > Lachnospirales > Lachnospiraceae > Lachnospira. The sequence continues at coordinate 31,460 of CAMDYG010000013.1, forward strand.
TCGGTAAAAGCGCTTGGAATGCTTGAAATAGATGCATGGGAGCAGTGGTTTGATGATGAAATATTTGAAAATGCTATTAAAGGTACAGGTTCATCTTTAAAGGTAATAGACAAAATACCATATGATGGCTATGAAGCAGATGGGTTGTTTAAGGCTTGGATTATTACAAAATAACATATAATTTTTAAGAGGTAGAAAATGGTTGATTTAGAATTTGATGATAAAAATTATTTTACATTTTATGCGGCAGCTGAATATAATGGTAAACTATATATATCAGACCCGGATAACAGGGGATTGCTAGTATATGATTTGGATACAAAAGAGATTAATGTTAAAAATATTTTTATGGCCGAAAACGAGAGAGATAATTATTGGTCGGCTTTTTCTTATAATGGTGAAATATGGTTTGTTCCGATAAGAGATAATCAGAAGATTGCCATATATAATATTGATAATAACAGCATTGAATATCTGAAAATTCCAAGATCAGAACACGTATGTGAATATCAGCCTTTTAGCAATAGTTATGTAGTAGGTAATAAGGTTTATCTGACGCCAGCGTATTATGACAGCATATTATGTGTAGATTTAATGACTAGAGAAATTGAAAAAATAGATATAGGTATTTATACATATTCTGGCGATGTTCATGCCACATATAAATGGACATACATGGAAAAAAATAAAATTTATTTCTGCCCGTTTAATAATTCACTGGTAAAAAGTTATGATGTGGTTAATGGAGTTGTTGAAGACATACCAGTATCTGTTTCTAGCGGTATGTATACCAATATTATAGTTAAAGATGATTATATTTATTTAATGCCACAGAAACTTGATAATGGCATATTGAAGTATAATTTAAATGATAAATCACAAGAAACTGTATATATTAATGCCCAATACGATAATACTACACAGTATGAATGTTATTTTATGTTTGATGATGTAATATATGGACTTCCATTAGATGGCAATATAATGTATTTATTTGATTGTACGTCTGGAAATGTAGACACTATAGAAATAAACAATAATATTGAAAGCATATATTCATATTATTTTGCACAGAAAATAGATGAAAGGAGATATTTAATAATATCTAATAACGTAAAAAATCCTTGTCTGATCTGGAAAAAAGATGAAATTGAATTAATAGATATAAAATTACCAAAGGATTATTTTATGAAGGAATTATTGATGGAGATAGAGAAAAGGAGATAGCGTATGTATATTTGCTCAAATAATAATTGTTGGTTTACTAATATTGGGGAGGCATTTATAGACTTAGGAGTTAAAGCTATTGTTCATAATCTTGCAAAAAAGGATGATGCTATTCATTATGCCTGTGTATCTCCTATGTCCAACACATATCTTCCAGAATCAGCATCAGACAGAGCATTTAGAAATGATGCTTTTTATGAACCAGATGTTCTTTTTTTAGCAGGGATGTATGCTACTAGTGAGGCATTTATAAATGATGGATCTTGTATAACGTATGAGTTTGCAAAAGAATTAAGAAAAAAAGGAAAACAAATTGCATTTATAGGGGTTGGAGGAGAAAATTATACTGATAAAGAAAAAAGCGATGTACTTAGAGGAATGGAATTATTAAAACCGCTTTTTATTATAACAAGGGATAAAAAAACATATGATTTATATTCTGATTATTTTGAGTGTAAAAAAGGGCTTGATTGCGCATTCTGGCTGAATGATGAATATAATCCGGCGGGGTTGGGACATAAAAATTATATAGTATCAACATTTAACAGATCTGATGAACCTCTGGAACTGACAGATAGAGAGCATTATGTACATCCTTGGCATTTTCAATATACACTTGATGAAAGTAAAACAAGATATTTATCAAAAAACAATTTGTTTGTATCGGATAGCCCTTATGAATATTTAACATTGTATGCAAATGCTGATAAGGTGTATACAGATATGGTTCATGCAACGATACCATCTTTGGTATATGGAACACCAGTAAAATATTATCAGATAGATAATAGAAGAGATGCGTTCGAAAGTTTGGATTATATTCATAAAGATGATGAGGGATTTTTATATATAGATAAACGACTTTTAGATATAGAAAAGAAACAGATAGAGGAATATGCATTGAAAAAATTAAATGAAAAATAAAACGAATACGGATTTTTGGTAAGCAGAGAGTGACAATATATATGGATAAATTGATAATATTTGGGGCTGGTAATTATGGGAAAAAAGCATATGAAAAATTACAATATAAAGATATAGCTTTTTATGTGGACAATAACACTGATTTAAGAGGGAAAACATTATATGATATAAAGATATTGGATTTTAATACATATAAAACAATAGCTCAGGAGTATAGTCTTATTATAGGACTATCAGAAAACAGAGAGAAAGAGCTTATGGAACAGCTTTTTCAAAATGAAATAAAAGATTTTGTTTTGTATTCAGAAATAGATGATTACTTGAGCGGAAAAATTTGTTTGAATTCTGAATTAAGAGAAAAACATCTGATGTCACTGCTAGAATATTATAAAAAAAAGGAAATTATTCTTGAAAAGAAAAATAAGATTTTGATGAATAATGTAGATATTCGCCACTTAAAGCCAGCAAGAGGATACATAAGGAAAATACAGTTGAAAATGTTATCTTTTGCACAGGATATATTTTCAGATTTACCAAATGAAATTCATCCTTTTCTGGTTGCAGGAAATGTTTTGGGATATACAAGGAATAATGGCTTTATACCATGGGGTGATGATGTTAACTTTGGAATGATGAGAGACAGCTATAATAAATTTATAGATTATTACGAAGAGAATTATAGGGTGTTTATAAGTGATGTTGATTATCGTAAAGAATACTCAGAACCAAAATATATAGACCGATTATTAAATGCGTATCCTGATGAGGATTTTATGGTTGTTTTTCCTTTCTATTTGCAGGTTAACAGAGGTAAAACTTTATATGATAGAAAAGTGTGTAATATATTTTGCTTTGATTCTTTTAAATCAGATTATGAATTTAGAGAGTATAAAGACAAAATTCTTCAAATTAACGATAGAATAATGAATATATACTTTTCCGTAGAAAGAATAAATTATATAAAAAATGAATTGAAAGTAATTAATGATAAATTCGACCCAGAAGGAGAAAATATTTATTTTTCATTAGATAGCAAGCTGGCTATAAAGAGGAATAATGATAGCTGGATTAAAAAAGATTGTATTTTTCCATTAAAAGCAGTTGATTATGATGGGTATAAATTTTATGTACCTAATAATTCTGATGAATACATAAAATATGAATATAAAAATTATGACGAATTTCCTAGTGATTACGGGGTTACAACACGCGATTATATATATGATTTATATGTTACTGTAGAGTTTTATATTATTGATTCATTTGAAATATATCATTTTTTACCTTTGTACAGGCTGCTAAGAGAGAAAGGCGTATATGCTATTTTTGTGCTAGAAGATGAGAGTAGAAATGCATCAGGGAAATGGGTTGATTATAAAAATGCAAAGCAGATATTGGATGATAAAGAAGTTGAATATTCTGAGTATTATAATGAAAAAGCAGATATTGTTTTTACAACTCAAGGTGTAGAAATTTTGACAAAATATTCGCATTCCATAAAGATAGCCTTGGCATATGGACCAGCATTTAATAATGATGATTTTTTAATTACACCTAAAAGTACAATAGGTTTTGATTATAAATTTGTTAATGGAGAATTTCAAAAGGATATTCTTTCAGAGAAAAATTATATTAATAAAGAACATATCATAAATGTGGGCTATCCAAAACATTACGGATATAAGTATTCAATAGAGAATAAGGATAAGGTGTTAAAAGAATTAAATATTAACACGGAAAAGCAGATTCTGGTGTATCTTCCGACATGGGATCATGATCCTTCTGTAGAGGCATATTATGATGAGATTATGAAATTGAAGGAACAATATTTTGTTGTTACAAAACCTCATCATTGTACATTCAGATTAGAATCACAGGCTGAACGATTAAAAAAGATATATGAATTGTCGGATGTTGTTCTTGATGGAAATTATGATTTTGAGAAAGCGGTAAGTATTGCAGATGTTTTATTATGTGATGCAACATCGGGTGCTTCAACAGAAAGCAGGGTTCTTAATCCTGAAGCCAGGTTAGTGCTTTTATCTACCAGAACTGATATTAAAGAGTATTTCTACAGCGAGATAGAAGATTTTGCGGATGCAGTTGTCAATAATCCAAATGATTTATTGGGAGTTATGGATGGTTTAGATGATCGGCAAAAGGATTGGAAATATATTATTGATATGGATAAAGATGAAGAAGATTTATGGCATGTAATGAAAACTATTATTAAAGACAATCATCTGAACAAATTATAAAGAAGCCTTATCGGGAGAATTGATAAGACAGAACCACATACTACAAGCCTGATGTATGCACTGGGAGACAGACTTAATAAGCAAAGGATGGGTACTATTAAAAGAATGCGAAAAGTCATAATTTTTGGAACGGGATTATATGGAAAGCAGGCATTACAATTTTTTACAAGAGAAAATGTTATGTTCTGGACGGATAACAACGAAGATTTACATGGAAAACTGATAGAAGGAATAGAAGTGATTCCACCATCAGAATTAAAGAAGTATCTAAATGAATGTGTGATTGTTATTGCTGCGAAACCTGAATTTTTTAATCAGATAAAGTATCAGCTGAATAAAGAATATGGTATAGAAATGGCATTGAATTACACATTTTTGAAGTCATATATAAATGATTCAGGTATATCGGTTGGAGAGTTTTTGAGTGGCTGCATGGAAAAGGATATATACAGACTGATGTTTTATTATGCAGAGGAACAAGAGAAACATGCGCAGGAGCAGGTTGAGTTCTTTGTTTCGGTTTCTGATATACGAAGATTGAATCCGGCAAGAGGTAATGCAAGAAGATTTCAATTAGAATTACTCATGTCAGCATATAGATTGAGCGAAGACTTGAAAATGTCAGGCTTTGAGATAATGATTGAAGGTGGGACTCTTATAGGAGCAGTCAGGCATGGGGGATTCATTCCGTGGGATGATGATATAGATTTCATGATGCTGCGTAATGAATACGAAAGAATGATGGAATTTTATAAAAATAAGGGGTTATTTTATAGTTCTGATGCGCCCTATTATGATGAAAACACGTTGTATTCAGAAATGTCGGACTTTGTTAATGAATGTGGTAATGATTATGCGTTCTGTTCTAATGGAAAGTTTGTAAAAGTGTTCTTTAAAAGGACTCCGGAACCAATTGTTTTAGATATATTTCCAATAGATTATTACAATGATGATGTTAGCTTTGAACAGCTTCAGGATATTGATTTGCAGCTTAAAAAGGAATTTGATAGTAAGACTGATAAGTCAGCTGTTAAAAGAGATAAATGGTATAAAGCGATAAGAAGCAGTGGTGAAATAGTCAGTAAGATGGAATCTTCACATTTAAGTTATGGCTTGGAAACAGATTTTATTAAAATGTGCAATAGTTATTTTTCATTGAATTATGTACTGCCTCTTAAGGAAATTAATTTTGAAAATAAGGTGTTCTTAGGACCTGGTAACCCAGATAAAATGCTTGAAATGGAATTTGGTGATTACATGCAGTGGCCAAATGATGCCGGAAGTACCGCACATGGTGCTAACAGAAGGTTTTCAAGATATAAGAATTACAGTAATCCACGTTACATTCACACAAAGTCTGAAGCTGAGGATTTCTGCAAAGAAATTAATGGAAAAGCAGGCGATTATCAGCTCATAGTTGAAAAGTATAAGATATTTAACTGGAAGGAATATTTTGATATTGTCGATTATCTTGATGAACATGATATCAGTTATATAGTGTATGCATAAGGAGGAAGTATGGTTCTGAAATATGACTCTCTGGAAAAAGTTAAGGAACATGTACAATACAATAATTCCCCTGTTGTAATTTATGGAGCAGGAATGATAGGACAGATTATTATGCCATATATGATTACAAGTTCAGGTCTGCTCGACAATCTGTTGTTTTATGTGGATGGAGATAGAAGAAAACAGCAACAGACTATACATATTGGGAACAGGGACATAGAGATAAAATCGCCAGAGATTCTGGACAAACTTCCTTGTGATGCAGTAGTTCTTATTACTAACAGCAACTATACAGGAATAGTTGACATGCTTAATTCAATTGATGCATTAAAAGAAAATATTGGGGTAATTATTCCGATTATACTGGCAATCAGGGCAAGGAAGCTGGGAATGGGCAGCTATTCTGACAGACCATCAGAGGTCAGAATTCCGAAGGTAATCAATTATTGCTGGTTTTCAGGGAATCCGATGCCTGATTATCTTGTAAAATGTATTGAATCATGGAAACGATTCTGTCCTGATTATAAGATTGTCCGTTGGGACGAGAATAATTATGATGTTGGGAAAAATCTATATATGAAACAGGCATATGAGGCAGGAAAATGGGGATTTGTCCCGGATATAGCCAGACTGGATATTCTTTATAATTATGGAGGTCTGTATATTGATACAGATGTAGAGATAATTAAGAATCTTGATGATCTTCTTGTGAATGAAGCATTTACCGGAGTGGAGAAATGGGGAAATGTTAATATGGGTGGATGCAGCGGAGCAGTTCCTCATCATCCAATGATTAAGAAGATGCTGGACTTCAGAATAAATGAAGAATTTATTATGCAAGATGGAAGTCTTAATCTTACTACCTGCGGATATTATGAGACGATGCCGTTTATACAGGAGGGATTCATCCCTGACAATACAACGCAGACAATTGACGGAATGACTATTTATTCGTCAGATTATTTCCAGCCATATGATTATATGAGCGGTGAGACATGTATAACTAAGAATACTCATTCAATACATCATTTTAATGGCGGATGGATTGACGAGAAACATAAGGAAGAGCGGCAGAAGACAAAAGATAACTATCAGAGAATGGTAAGTAAACTGGCTTAATAAGTATTATATTAAGATGCTATTGCTTAATATGAACAGAAATGGGGACTATTATGGTTATAGAACTGGCAATTAATTCGCAGGCTGATAATGACACAGGATTGACATACAGGCAGATAATTGAATCAGGTGGGACTAATGCCGGTCAGATGATTACATATGGACCGGATATGTACAGGCAGGCGCTGCCCATAATATTAAAGTATGGGTATGCAGTAGCATCTGATCTGGATGGAAAGTACAGTACAATACTTAAATTACAGGGAGGCACATATGCACACCGATACAGATATGATGGTGGTGTTGATATGTGGTTCCTTAATAGTTATGACTGTATATTTCTTTATGACTGCAATGAATTTTCTGTTGAATTGTGCAGGACAGCGTTAGGAGAATGGACAGGAAAAAGACTTGTGCTTGTTGGTGGTAAATGGGAGAGAATGATTGAGTATCTTGACGATATTGATGGGGTGGAATGTTTCTATGAACCAGAGCCAGATGATTCAAGATTTTCACAGTTGATGGAAGGATACAGATGTCTTCATGTAATAGACGGACTTCCGCATCAGGAAAGCATGAACAGGTATAATGATGGGGTTATGTATTATGAAGAGGTTATGTCTTTTACATATATGTTTTCGGATTATAGATCATTAGGCAGCCTTAATCCTGATAAGAAATTTTTTATTATAGATGGGTATTATAACAAACTTGGACTTTTTACAATATTTTCTAAAATAGTGACATGTGCAAAGTATGTAAAGGCTAAGGGAATGATACCTGTAGTCAGGCTTACTATGTCGGGAAACAGCTTTTATTCTGATTGTGAAGGTGATGATATATGGGACAAATTCTTTAATCAGCCAGAAGGGTATACGATAGAAGAGGTTATGCACAGCAGAAATGTGTATTTTTCTCCGGGATTCTATAATGGAAGTGTGCAGAGTACTATTATGGAAAATATCAGCAAGGATGCGGTTTTGTCATGGCCTTGCGGAGAATATAATGATGCAATGCTTAGATATATAAAAGAGAGAAAAGAAAGATTTCTCCCATATCCTGACAGAACTCTTGGAGTGCTTGCAAGAGGAACGGATTTTGCTAACACACATTTAAAGAATCATCCAGTTCATGCAACTAAAGAGATGATGGCAGATAAGATCGATGAACTTATGAGTACATGGGAGGGCCTGGAATATATATACATAGCAACAGAGGATTTGTCTTATATTGAATATTTCCGTAACAGATTTGGAGATAAAGTGTATTATACGGATCAGCAAAGATATGCAACAAGACCGGGACAATTACTGTATGATTATCACAGAAGTGAACCGGACAGGCAGACAGGATTTAATCTTGGAGCGGAGTATGTCGCTTCTATTGCGCTTCTTGCGCAATGTGATTCTTTTCTGGCCTCTGGATGGTGTACAGGGGTTAGTGAAGCAATTAGGGAAAATCAGGGAAATTATCATAACAAGTATATATTTGATCTGGGAGTAAATATTTAAGGCTTGATAAATGCACTAAATTGTGATAGTATATATTATATACTATATATATTTAACAAAAGCGGTTTTTCTATATTACCTGTGCGGTTGTTATATCTTTTTATATGTCAATGGGGCGGTACAGGGTCTGTTTATCTTGGTTATGTCTGTATGTCAATGAAAATCTTGCTTTTAATAGGGTATAAAGCAGGATTGTATGATATAATGAGCAATGAATATATAATCATTTATAATTCCTGCTTTATTCGTAATCAGAAAAGGAGAAGGAATTATGAATGGAAACAGAGAGTACAAGAGTGATGTGTTCAGTATGTTGATGGAGGATAAGAAAAGAGCATTACAGCTATATAATGTAATGAATAATTCATCACATGAGAATCCGGATGAAGTTGAGATTAAGACGCTTGATGGAGGGATTTCTTTATCTATAAGGAATGATTCGGCATTTGTTGTAGATGCAAGACTGAGTATATGATATTTGTTAATAAGGTCAGAGAGTTACATTGTGGAAGAACAGATGAGGAATTGGTAATTGATATTGAGATGGCTATAGACTACTGTATTGAACACAATATATTAAGGGAATTTCTGATATCTCGAAGGAATGAGGTGACAAAGAATATGAAACTTGATTATACGTTTGACAGGCAGTTAGAACTTGAGAGAGAAGATGCCCGGGAAGAAGGACGCGAAGAAGGAAGAGAAGAAGGAAGGGAAGAGGGCAGAGAAGAAGGACGCCAGGAAGGACAGCAATTGGTAAATCAGTTGATTACGCTGCTTTTATCAGATGGAAGGACTGAAGATTTAAAGAAGTCTGCTTCAGATAAAGAGTATCAGTTACGATTATTGAAAGAGTATGGCCTGGTGTAGAGAAAATAGTGTGAAAACGGGCATGAATGGAGATTAATATGTATACAGAATTAACAGCATCTATGATGTGCGCCAATTTTGGCAATCTTGAGAAAGAAGTAAGGGAATTAGAGACAGCAGGTATAGATTCATTTCATATTGACATTATGGATGGACGTTATGTGCCTAACTTTGCAATGTCACTTAATGACCTGCGATATATAAGGTCAGCTACGGATAAGCCTATGGATGTTCACCTTATGATAGAGCATCCTAATACACATATTAATCTCTTTCTGGAATCATTAAGGAAAGGGGATACAGTGTATATCCATCCTGAAGCAGAGTATCATCCGTCAACAACACTGCAGAAGATAATTGATGCAGGAATGGTCCCGGGAATAGCGATTAATCCGGGAACGAGCATTGAAACAGTTATGGAGATGCTTCAGATTGTAGATAAGGTTCTTGTAATGTCTGTTAATCCAGGTAATGCAGGTCAGATGTATCTTCCTTATGTTGGGAAAAAGATAGAAAGGCTTCTTAATATCCGTAAAGAGATGAATTTTGAAGTGTACTGGGATGGAGCGTGCAGTGCTGATAAGATTACTACATTTGCGCCAATGGGAGTTAAAGGATTTGTGCTTGGAACAACACTTCTTTTTGGTAAAGGCAGACCATATGGGGAGATATTAAGGGAGATAAGAAACTTATGATAATAGACAATAACCCGGTTATGATGGGGCAGGATGAGATAATCAGGCTTGCGACAGAACTTGCGGAGGCTGTTGATAATAACTGGCTTGCAGATGGTGAAAAGGCAGCTGGTTATACATATGCCCATCTTGTTGCCATGTTTTTTGCTACAGGCAGTATGGAAGATGGAAACAAGCTTTATAATTATTGCTATGATGCTGCAATCAGATGTGGTAAGTCTAATATAGATAAGAGGCTGCGTGATGGACAGAAGATAAAAGTTGCATTTCTTCCAATATCAGCAGCAGAGTGGCCGGCAGAACGTATATATAACATGTTAAGTGATGATGACAGATTTCTGCCAGTTGTTGTTCCTGTTCCTATAATTGGAAGAACTAAGGAAGAGAGGGGAAAGACATATTCCCAGACATATAAGTATTTTGAAGAGAATGGCTATAATGTAGAGCATGTGTATGATCCTGATACAGAGGAGATTACAGGATGGGAAGATATAGGTGGTGTTCCTGATGTAGTTATTCATGTTACACCATGGTATCTGGATATGGTAAAGAATTTTCAGATTATTAATCTGCCATTTTCAGTGCTTAATGTATATATATCATATGGATTAACTGTTGGTAATTCACAGACGGGCAGATTTGATGAATTATGTATGTATAACAAGGAATTTATGAATCTGTGCTGGAGAGTATATACAGAGACTAAGACGGATTATGAAGAGTTTATCAAGTATGAGGCACTTGGTGGAAAGAATGTCCGTAATAGTGGATATATTAAGATGGATTACTTCTATGATGAACATAGTTATACAGAAAAAGATATACGGAACATGTGGAAGATTCCAGAAAACAGAGATGTGAATGGGTATAAGAAGGTTATTATTGCACCACATTTTTCGGTTGGAGATACTAATGTATTGTCATTTTCTACATTTGACAAGAATATGTATTTTTACATATATCTTGCTAAGAAGTATAAGGATAGGATTTCATTTATATTTAAACCACATCCGAATCTCAGGAATGGACTGGTTAAGCATGGATATATGAAATCAATTGATGAATATGAATCGTATCTTGATGAGTTTCGCAGCCTGCCTAATGCAAGGGTTCAGGAAGAGGGAAGTTATCTTGAACTGTTTGATACATCGGATGCAATGATAGATGATTCTATTTCGTTTGTAGGAGAGTATCTGTATACAGGAAAGCCTATGTTATTTCTTGAGAGACCAGAACAGAGATTTAATGAGCTTGGAAAGGTCATCATTGATGCACATTACAAAGTTAAGGGTACTGATTATTATGGAATAGATACTTTTCTTGAAGATGTGGTGCTGGCTGGCAATGACACAAGAAACGATATAAGGCAATGCGTGTATGAGGAAGAACTTGATTATGTAGGAATTAATGGAATTAAGGCATCAGACTACATATATAATGACATTGTAAATGCTTTATTAGGATAGAAAGGCATATTTATGAACGTAGCATTAGTATTGGCAGGAGGAACAGGGAGCAGACTTGGGGCGGATATACCCAAGCAGTATCTTATGTGTGGTGATAGGATGGTAATAGATTACTGCCTTGAAACACTTGATAAGTCTGCATATATAGACAGTATATGGGTTGTGGCTGATATTGTGTGGCAGGATCATATTAAAAAGGTTGGAAAGCTGGCAGGATATGCACTTCCGGGGAAGAACCGGCAGTTATCTATATATAATGGACTTATGTCAATAAGCAGGGGTTATGGAGAGGAAGATGTTAATGTACTGATACATGATGCGGCAAGACCTTTTCTTACAGGAGAGTTAATACAGAAGTGTATAGAAGCGTTATCTGGACATGATGGAGTTCTTCCAGTATTGCCTATGAAAGATACAGTATATTATAGTGATAATGGAAATACCATTACATCTTTAATCAGGAGAGAGAATGTATATGCAGGACAGGCACCGGAGCTATTCAGACTTAAGCCATACATTCAGGCTAATGAAAGCCTTATGCCGGATGATATTATGAATATTAATGGGTCGAGTGAACCGGCAGTCATGGCAGGAATGGATATCGTTATGATACCGGGGGATGAGAGTAATTATAAGATTACAACAAAGTCTGATTATGACAGGTTTGAGCAGAGGATAATGGGAGAGCAGGTATGAAGGCACAGGTGTTATATGGCATTAATGATATGCGCTATGAGGATATTGAAGAACCACAGCTAAATGATGGATGGGTTATTGTTAAAGTCATGGCAGCAGGAATATGTGGTTCAGATATTCCAAGAATATATAAGACGGGAGCCCATGTTCATCCAATTGTGATTGGTCATGAATTCTCGGGGAAAGTGGTTAAGACATATAATGGTGATTCTGACTGGCTCGGAAAGAGGGTAGGAGTGTTTCCGCTTATACCATGTGGCAAATGTAAATGCTGTCAGGATAAGCATTATGAGATGTGCAGTAATTATAATTATCTGGGATCACGTTGTAATGGTGGACTTGCGGAGTATGTGGCAGTACCAGAGTGGAATCTTCTTGAACTTACACAGGAAGTTTCTTACAGGCAGGCGGCTATGCTTGAACCTATGGCAGTAGCAGCACATGCAATGCGTCAGTTCACTATAAAAGAAGGCGCCAATGTATGTGTTATTGGTGCAGGAACTATAGGTTTACTGCTTGCTATGCTTCTTAAAGCATCAGGAATTCATGATGTATATGTATATGGCAATAAGGAATCGCAGGAAAGATATGCGATGAAGATTGGTATAGATAAGGAACATTACTGTCCACAGGATATAAATGCTGATTATGTTTTTGAATGCGTAGGAAAGAATGAAACAATTAATCAGACTATAGAACTGTGCGCTCCGGCAGGACATATTGTACTTGTTGGAAATCCGTATTCTGATATGGATATACCAAAGGATATTTACTGGAAGATATTAAGAAAGCAGTTAAAGTTAAGTGGAACATGGAATTCATCATACACCGGAAGCATGGATGATGACTGGAATTATGTGATTAATCTGCTTAAGCAGGGTAATATTCATCCAGAGTGGCTTATAACACATGAGTTTAATCTCTCAGATATTCAGGAAGGAACACGAATTATGAGGGATAAGTCACAGGACTATGTAAAGATTATGTGTATTAATGATTAATGGTTAATATAAGACGGAGGTCAGAGTGATAACAATTGATATTCTTTCTCCGGTTGGTGGAAGAACAGGTGGAATTGAAAATGTTATACGGGCGTGGACAAGAAAGCTGCCGGAGGATGAATATGATGTCAGAGTTATTCATATGGCTCCGGGAATGAAATATCTTGATGGATATAATAAGGCGTATGCATTTGCTGAATCTACGGATGATAACATTAATTCAAAGCTTACACATTTTGCAAGAAATTATGCGGGATTTATAAACAGCTATGGCAGACCGGATATATGCGTGGCAACGAACTGGCCGGCTATGTGTGTTGTGGCAGATGCAGTTAGAAAGATACTTGATACACATTTTATGATATTATCATGGGTTCACAGTGATATATCACAGTATCAGGCAGCCGGGCTTGGCGGGGTTAATGAGATGTTAAAGGCTGATGCGCATCTGTGCATAAGCAGGAGCAATGAACAGTCAGTTAAGGCAGTATGTCCGGAGGCAATAACATATTTGACAGGCAACCCTGTACATATGCAGACATTTGTCGGGAAAGATCCGGACGCTGATACTATGTGTTATGTGGGAAGGCTGCAGGATGTTAAGAGGGTTGACATTATACTTGAGGCTTTATACAGGGCAAGACATAAATGGAAACTTAAGATTGTCGGAACAGGTGAGTCAGAGAATGAACTAAAAGAAATCGTTAAGTATCTTGGACAGCAGGAGCAGGTTGAATTCATGGGCTGGCAGGACAATCCATGGGAGAGTTGTCAGGATGCTTCTGCAATGATAGCTGCATCGGAGTACGAAGGATTTATGCTTACCGGGGCAGAAGCTCTTTCAATGGGGATGACAGTTATATCTACGCCAGTTGATGGTGTTACTGATTATGTAAGAGAAGGCGTGAATGGATATTTCTTTAAATATGAGGATGCTATAGGACTTGCAGGGATTCTTGATGATATATATGAAGGGAAAATACATTTGTGTGACAGGAAAGTATGTCGTGAATCTGTAGAAAAATATAGTGAAGAAGTGTATTTTAACCAATTGAAAAATATTTTTGAATTTTTATTAAAAAGGGGTTAAGTATTTAATATTCCCTCCGATAAATAATACATAAGAAATAAACAATATTTAAATTGATTATAAGGAGTTATTGATATCAAGGAGGAATTATTATGGTAGTACAGCATAATCTATCAGCTATGAACACAAACAGACAGATGGGAACAGTTACAAGTGCCCTTTCTAAGTCTACAGAGAAGTTATCATCAGGTTACAAGATTAACAGAGCAGCAGATGATGCAGCAGGTCTTTCTATTTCAGAGAAGATGAGAAGCCAGATCAGAGGTCTTAATAAGGCATCTTCTAATGCAGAAGATGGTATATCTCTTATCCAGGTAGCTGAAGGTGCTCTTAATGAATCACATTCTATTTTACAGAGAATGAATGAGCTTGCAACACAGGCAGCTAATGATACTAATACTACATCAGATAGAGAGGCTATACAGTCAGAGATTTCACAGCTGACATCTGAGTTAGACAGAATTTATTCAACAACTCAGTTCAATACTATGAACCTTCTTGATGGTAACTTTACAGGTAAGAGTCTTCAGGTTGGATCTCTTTCAGGTCAGGTTATTAACTTAAGCATTAACAGCATGAAGGCTTCAGCAATTGGTATTAAGGCATCAAGCATAAGCGTAAGCAGCAATTCAGCTGCAGGTAAGTCTATGTCACTTATCCAGCTTGCTATTAATACTGTTTCACAGGAGCGTTCTAAGCTCGGTGCTCTTCAGAACAGACTTGAGCATACAATTAACAACCTTGATACAACAAGTGAGAATACATCAGCTGCTGAGTCTCGTATCCGTGATACAGATATGGCTACTGAGATGGTTGAATACAGCAAGAATAATATTCTTTCACAGGCTGGACAGTCAATGCTTTCACAGGCTAATCAGCAGACACAGGGAGTTCTTTCACTCTTACAGTAATATAATTAAGGAATCAGGAGCCAGAACTGCGGTAATGTCGCAGCTTTGGCTCTTTTTTAATATATATACGATGGGGGAACATATGATATTATTTTATCAGTGGAATGCATTTATGCAGAGAGGGATGGAGAATGCTCTCAAAAGATTAAATATAGAATATGAAGTGTATTATGATTGTGCCAGGGACTGGGATAGTGATAATGAATTTGCAGACAGATTCAGAAAAAGAATTGCAGGTGGTATATACGATATTGTGATTTCGATTAATTTCATGCCGGTAATATCTGATATATGCAATGATTGTTCGATTAAGTATGTATCATGGGTATATGATTCACCTCTTCATATCAGACGCCTTGATACCCTTAAGAATAAATGCAATTATATTTTTTTCTTTGACAGGGCACAGGCGGATTATTATTTTGCAGATGGGGTAACAGGAGCGAGGCATCTTGCACTGGCTGCTGATCCGGATGTTTTTGCAGGAGTACAGAAGGGTACTTATGATTGTGATGTTGCATTTCTTGGGCAGCTGTATAAATCAGAGTATCAGGATTTATGCAGGGGGCTTAGCCTGTATAGCAGAGGGTATCTAGAGGGGATTATTGCAGCGCAGTCACAGATTAATGGCGGTTATATAATTGATGAGATGCTGACAGAGGATACGCTTGGAATGGTTAATACAGACTTTTTAAAGGCGAGTAAGGGCAGATTTTCGGTGACTGAAAGAGAATTATCGTATACACTTGCCAAGGAAACAACGGGGAGACAGAGGTATACGGCGCTTGCATTGCTATCGGACAGATGCAGGGTAAATGTTTATTCTAAGGATACAGATGAACGGCTTGAAAAAGCTTCGTTTTGCGGATATGCAGATTACTATGATAAGATGCCAGCTGTGTTTAGAAACAGCAAGATCAATCTTAATATTTCTTTATGCACAATCCAGACAGGAATCCCGCTGAGAGTGCTGGATATTATGGCGTGTGGTGGATTTGTGCTTACGAATATGCAGCCTGAGCTTATGGAATATTTTATTCCGGGAGAGGATGTTGCGGTGTATGAGGATATGAAAGATATGATTGCTAAGGTACAGTTTTATCTTGAGCACGAAGAGTTAAGAAAAAGAATTGCACATAATGGATTTTTGAAAGTTTGTGAAATATTCAGATATGACGACAGAATAAAGTATATGTTGGAGATTGCAAATGAAAAATGATATGACGGATGTTAAGATATCGGTAATTGTACCATGCCATAATGTTGGAGGAATGGTTGGCGAATGTCTTGAAAGTATTGTTAATCAGACGATAGGATTGTCACATCTGGAGATAATTCTGGTTGATGATGCATCTACTGATAATACAGTAGAGGTTCTTAAATATTACGAGCAGAAGTATTCTGAAAATATAATGCTTGTGCTGTGTGATAAGAATGGAAGACAGGGAACAGCGAGGAATATAGGAATGTCATATGCAACAGGGGATTATATAAGCTTTGTTGATTCAGATGACTGGATACATCCGGATATGTATAAGATTCTTGCTGGTATAATCATGAATAATAACTGTGACATTGTGCAGTTCAGATACAAGGAAACGAAACAGCTGCCGTCCGATTATAACAGACATATAGATAATGTCGATGTGAAGATATATGATTATGCAAAAGACAGAAAAAAGTATCTTCTGGACTCATCTATACTTAATGAGTCATGTACAACCAAGTTATACAGCAGCCGGCTGATAGCAGAGGCGGGAGTGCGTTATGCAGAAAATGTTGCATATGAAGAGCCTCTTTTTACATATCCGTTGAAGTTCTATGTAGACAGGGTTGCTGTAACACAGGCGCAGTTATACTACTATAGATATAATGAGAATGGTACTATGCTTTCTTACATGAATAATCCTTCAACAATGGTACAGCATCTGCAGGTGCAGCAGGATGTGTATATAAGAATGAGTAATTCTGGATATATGGAAGAATTCAGGGATGAGATTAACCTGTATTTTTTACATTCATTTTATGCGGAAACATTTTATTTTATGGCAGCAAGAAGGATGCCAATGATGGCTGTTATGTTAAGATACATGATAAATGTTGTTACTAAATACATTCCGGATTATAAGGACAACCCATATATCGGATATCCGGGTGTCAGGGAAGAGATGGAAAGTCTTAAGCTCATAGACTATGCTGGACTGCCTGATGATGAACTTGAGAAAATGGTAGCGGATTATATGAAGAGCTGCATTTAAGGAGAGATTCGTGAAGATATTATATTATACATGGAATGAGATTATTAAGAATGACGTATGTGATGCTATAAAAGCTTGCGGACATGAGGTTAAGCTGCTGTCATATGAGATTAAGAGTTATATTAAGGATGTTGAATTTCTTAATATTGTTGAAAATGAGCTGAATAATGCCAGAGATTGTGGAAAACCATATGATTTTATATTTTCATGTAATTTTATGCCTGTTATTTCTAAGATTGCACTGAGAAATAAAATTCCATATGTATCATGGACATACGACAGTCCATGCATGACTATGTATTCTGAAATGATATTTAATCCTTATAATTTTATGTTTCATTTTGATTCGTCAGAGGCTGACAGAATCAGAAATTTAGGAGTACAGCATATATATCATCTGCCGTTGGCTGTTAATGTGAGAAGAACAGATGCTCAGATCAGGGCATGTGCAGATAATGTCAGTCCTGTGCTTATTAATAAAGGCGTTGCATTTATGGGAAATCTGTATAATAATGAACCGGATTTTGTTGAGAGTGTTGCAGGACTTCCGGATTATGAAAAGGGATATATCAATGGAATTAAGCTTGCACAGCTTGCGATGCTGGGAAGTGAGCTTCTGGAGGAAATGTTTGACGATGCTCTGTGCGACAGGCTTAAGAAGTATGTCAGTTTTTCAAAGGAAGAGGAATTCTTTGTAAAGGACACAGATATGATTCTTAATATGTTAAAGAAGAATATTTCATCAATGGAGAGAATCGGAATATTAAAGGAACTGTCCAAAGTGTGTGATGTTACGCTTTATACCCAGTCATCAGGATGTGATATGAGTGGTGTCAGAGTGAGAGGATATATAGATTACGAGCGGGATATGCCGGTCATGTTTGCCAATTCTCCAATTAATCTTAATATTACTTTGAGGAATATCAGGACAGGAATTCCTCTGAGAGCGTTAGATATAATGGGAGCAGGAGGCTTTCTTCTTACCAATTATTGTCCTGAACTGAATGAATATATGACAGAGGGAAAAGATTTTGTCTCATATATGGATGCCGGAGACTGCTGTGAGAAGGCAGTATACTATATAGAACATGAGGCTGAAAGAAAGAAGATAGCAGCTAATGGACATGAAAGAATACTTGATATGTTTACATATGAACATCAGATTAAGAAAATGTTTGATGTTATCAGAAAGGAACTGTGACAATGAATATACTTATATTTGAATATAAGAATTTCGGGACGGAAGATATTAAAGAATGTTTTGAAAAAAACGGGCATAAATATGTTGTTGTGGAAACTAATCTTTACAGGGACAGAATAAGTCCTGAGTTTGACAAAATATTTGATGATAAGTTCGGGCAGGGAGTTGATAATAAGCCTTTTGACTGCGTGTTTACATTTAATTTCAGTCCGGTAATATCTAATAACTGCAAGAAAAGAAATGTGCCATATATAGCATTTGTGTATGATAGTCCACAGGTTCTTCTGTATTCATATACTATTATCAATCCGTGTAATTATGTGTTTATATTTGATAAGACACAGTATATGGAACTTAAGACGGCGGGCATTAATACTGTGTATTATGCGCCATTAGCGGTTAATGCTGACAGAATGAAACATATGCTTGATAAGACAGGCTGTTCACATAATATTGACAGATTTAAAGGAGACATTGCATTTGTTGGATCAATGTATAATGAAAAACATAATCTTTTCGACAGACTTGAAGGCATAAATGATTTCACGAAAGGGTATCTGGATGCGATAATGAAGGCACAGAGAAAGGTGTATGGATATTTTTTTCTTGAACAGCTGTTATGCGGTGAGGTTCTTAAGGACATGATTAAGAATTATCCAGTTGAACCAAGTAAGGATGGAGTTGAAACTGTTTCTTATCTGTATGCTGATTATTTTCTTGCAAGGAAGATGGCATCAGATGAAAGAATGGATATAATGAAGCTGATTGGAAAGGAGTTTGGAAAGCAGTACAGTATTAACCTGTATACACCTAATCAGACTCCGGGGCTTGCAGGTGTTAATAACTGTGGACCTATAGATTATTATGATGATATGCCGTATGTGTTCAGAAATTCAAAGATCAATCTTAATATTACTCTGAGGAGTATCAAGTCAGGTATTCCGCTTAGAGGAATGGATATAATGGGGGCGGGAGGATTTCTCATGTCTAATTATCAGGAAGATTTCTTTGACTTCTTTGTTCCAGGAGAAGATATGGTATTGTATGAGTCTGAGGAGGATCTTATCTGCAAATGCAGGTATTACCTTGAACATGATGATGAAAGGGAAGCTATAGCAAGAAGTGGCAGAGAAAAAATAGCGGAACATCATACATATGATGTCCGCTTTAATGAGATTTTTAATATTGTTTTTAATTAAGAGAAAGCTTTGTCTATTATCTGCAGAAGACGGATGTCATATGTGTGGTATTTTGCAATGGTTTCATATCCATTGTGAGCTATTTCGAGACGTTTGTCTTCATGCTGAAGGTAATATATACAGAGCTCTTTTAAGTGTTCGGGACTTTCATAGGCAACCAGATCTTTTCCTATAGTAAATATTTCAGGAAGCTCTGACTGATAGTTGGTTATAAGAAAACCGCCAGCCCCTAATACATCAAATATTCTGAGCGGTAGTCCGGAACGTATGGATTTGGCTGTTATGTTGAGGTTGATTTTGCTGCAGTTGAATATAAGAGGCATTTCATCAAGTGATCTTGCAAAACCACGATTGTGAATGTGTGGCATGCTGCTGGTATCACTTCCTGTATACATATTAACCTGGAATGAGTCAGAAAGCATTCTAAGAAGTCTCAGTCTTTCCTGCTCTGCAACCTTTACGCTGAGATAGTACTGGGCAACAAGAGCTTTGATATCAGCTCTTGAACCTGGCGGAAATTCATAATGTGATGGGATACATGACAGCAGCCTTTCTGCCATTTCGTCGGTAAGTATATTTTCTATAAAGTTATAACCATAAACCCATATCTGTGAGTTGACTATTCCGTCAACAAAGCCTTTGCCATATTCAGACAGGATGGCATTGTTAAAAGGACATTTTTCCTGATACGTTGAACCTATAAATGAGATATCACTCCTGTATTGGTTTAACTTATTCTTACTGGCAGATGATATTACATTATTGCTGCGGATTAGATTCGTGGCAAGAGGAATATGGAAAATGTGTCCGTTATTATAATGACAGAATTCGTTATAAAGCATCCTGTCAAATAGAAATACTCTGTTCACGCTATTGGATAATGCGTTGGAATACAGTTCCAGTACAGGGCTGTCTACAATAAGGCTTATGTATATCAGTCCGGTTATCTGGCAGATATCAGACAGCCAGGGGAAGAAATTGATTGTGAACACAAATGAGTATTTATTGCTGGTAAGTCTTGGCGCAACTATGGCAGCACATTGTGATGGCGTCAGATTTTTGTTATATATTTCTGCAGTTTCTTCATCAACTTCAAGACCAATGCGCCTGAAAGCATCTATTACATCTGGTTCACACAGGCTTCCATATCTGTATATGAATATTTTCATTATGAATCTTTAATCCCCTTTCACATAACAATGTATGCCGTACATATGCTTTATGTAATATAGTTTATTATATATTAATGATATTGGCAATTCATAAGTCAAATGTTATAATTTTATATTATTGCATGTGTCAGGTAATTATAAAGGGGGATATACGTGAAGAAGTTAAGTGTAATTGTACCATGCTATAACGTAGGGAAGTATATTGACCGGTGTGTGGAATCGCTGACAAGCCAGACACTTGATAAGTCGCAATATGAGATAATTCTGGTTGATGATGCTTCAACTGATGATACATGGAAACACATTGAGGACTGGGAAAGCAGGTTCCCTGATATTATTATTGCGGTTCATTGTGATGTTAATGGGAAGATGGGACGTGCAAGAAATATCGGGTTGTCGTATGCGAGTGGCGAATATATAGGATATGCAGATAGTGATGACTGGACTGAGCCAGAGATGTTTGAAAATATGCTTGAGGCAGCAGAGAATGGAAATATGGATGTTGTTGTGTGCAAAAGCATAAGGGATCGTGGAAGTGATTATGACAAGTCGAAAGCTGGTACAGGCAGAATTAGTGTTATGAATATTGATTCTGAAGCTAAGAGAAAGGAATTCATAGTGGCTAATCCTATGAGTTATGCTGTGTGGGATAAGATTATAAGGCATTCATTACTTTCTGATAATAATATTTCGTTTCCTGAAGGACTTGCGTATGAGGATATATATTATGGAACATTGCTGCATTTGTATGCGGTAAAGATTGCATTTGTTGATTCTGTATTTTATCATTATTTTGTTAATCCGAAGTCTACAGTTTTGTTAAAAGATGTCGGATATCATAAGGATATAATGAGTGTTAACAGGATGCTGTTTGATGAGCTTAATGCAAGAGGATGTTTTGATTCATATCATGACGAATTGGAACTGGATCTGCTGTTTACATGGTATCTGGGAACAATCAAGGTTATATGCTTAAGGTTTCAGAAGCCGCCGTATGATATGTTTTGCAGATTAAAGCAGGAGGTACTGGAGTGTATGCCGGACTGTTTTGACAATCCGTATATTGCAACGAGCATGAAGGAGTTCTATCAGCTTCTTATACAATTGTTAAAATGCAATGTAACAGAGGATGAACTGATTCAGATAGCAGATAATTTTAAGAAAATGTAATACTATATTACATGCGATGATTATTATAAAGGATGGAAAAATCATGACAGATAAGAATACATTTTATAATATGCTTGAGACTAATGCAAAAGAAAGACCGGATGCAGTTGCAGTGGTATATGATACAATGACTGTAACTTATGCAAAGCTTTTTGAAGATGTTAAGAAGAAGGCACTACATCTTCAGAAATTTGAAGGCAGAAGAATTGCTATATTTGGACCTGCTTCATACAGATGGATTGTTAATATGTATGGAACAATACTTGCGGGAAAGGATCTTGTACTTGTTGATTTCTTTCTGCCACATGATTCGAGAGTTGATCTGTTGAAAAAGACAGATGTAAGTTATACGCTTACCTCTACTAACCAGTACATTTTATCGGATAAAGATTCTATTATTATTGGAAGCGCAGAGCGTGATGATGTTGATGGGATGATATATGATGAGAATACCAGAGAAGGTAATATTATTATGTTTACCGCAACAGCACATGAATGTGATAAGCCGGTTGTTCTTTCTGTGGAGAATATACTCAATACTACCAGGGCAATCAGCAGCAGAGTTGAATGTAATGATGAGGAAATAGTACTGGCGCAGATTCCGCTTCACAATGAATTTGGACTAATATACAGCCTTATATGGCCGATGACTTGTGGAGCCAAGGTGTGTATAGGAAGAGGACTCAGACATATTGATGCGGACACATATTACTATAATCCATCTATTCTTGTGGGAACTCCTTCGATGGTAGATTATTTAAGGAGCGTTAATGGCTTTAACAGGGAGCTTAAGACTGTAATAATAGGCGGTGCCAGTTGTCCTTTCAGATTGTTTGAGAATCTGTGTGACAATGATCTTAATGTTTATAATATTTATGGAATGACTGAAACCTCTGGATGTGTTGGCATTAATGAACTTTACGATGGATCTTATACTCTGTTTGATGACTCAGCTGTTTCAATTGCTGATGATGGAGAAATTCTTGTCAGCGGGGAATGTGTGATGCAGGGGTATTACAATGATGAGGCTGAAACTAAAAGAGTGTTAAGAGATGGCGTATATCATACTGGTGATTATGGAAGAATTAATTCAAGCGGACGTCTTGTTCTTAACAGAAGAAATCCTGACATTATTCTGCTTCCAACAGGAGAAAAGATAAGCAGGATCAGGACTAATGAACAGATAACAGCTATTAATGGTGTGGCAGAGGGATTCATTACATTTTATGACAACAGGCTTACAGCTGTAATTGTTCCGATAGATAAATCAGCTACAGAGGATGTATTTAAGAGAAGAATTGATAAGTACAATGAGAAGAAGGGATATCGTTGGGAAATACAGAAAATTATTCTCAGCAGGGAGCCACTGCCTAGAAGAGCTGATGGCAGCATAGATGAAGAAAAAATATATGATATTATTAAGTAATTGTGTTGTTAATATGCATTTGTAGTTAAAGTTTCTTGCATAGGTGACGATATATAATTCAAAGGCTATGAGATTATACAGGAAAGGTGACATAATCATGGAAGATATCAGACAGCAGCAGATAGATGTGCTTAAAGAAGCAGTACCTTACAGTGAGAAACTGTTGGGAGCTATAGAGAAGGTTTCAGAAGAACTTGCAGGGGAATCTTACCCTGAAACACATGATGCAGTTAATGTTATAATTGAAGGACTCAACTGGCTGTTTGAAGTATATAATGGCACGAAGGGACTTATTAATTCTGAAGGAAGTGCAGTTGATGAGGAACAGACTAACAGCGCGGTTAAAGAATTGTCTGAGGCGGTAACTGCGAGGGATGACATACTTGTTTCTAAAGCACTGGTTAAGCTTGGCACATTTGTTAAATCATTGCATGATGCAGGAGAAAAATATATCTGATAATTATAATGCAATCATCAATCAACAATAAAGAACACCTGTCAGTATGACGGAAATTATCCGTTAACTGGCAGGTGTTCCTTTTTAGATATATCCGTTAAACATCATTCCTGTGTATGCAGAAAGATTATATGGATCATTAACTGGCCGTGCAGGATTTTTGTAGGCTACGATTTTGTTGTTGACGTAATTCATAGGATTAATTGATATATCGTCAGCCTTTTTCTGGATAGACTTCTTGAAAGAATCCAATGTTTTAAATACATCTGTAAGTGTACCATTGTTTGCAGCGGATAATATAGCATCACGATTAACTTCAATGGAGCCGTTATCGTCTACGCTGAGTCCGTTCTTTTCAAGCTGTGGCTGATATGCCTTGGATATCTTGGCAAATTCTTTCTTGAGTCTTGCATTACCTTCAAACTGGTCGTTATCAGAATTAGAAGCAATGGATACAAGCCTGTTATAACCAGAAACGAGCTCAGAGATGCTTTCTGCTATTGAGTCAGTATCTGCTTTAAGATTGATTGTAACCGGACCATCTGTTGTGCTGCGGAAAGACAATGCAAATGCTTTATTAATGGTTATATCGTTGGAGGCTGAAGTACGCTCGTCGCCATTAACTGAAAATATAGCATTACCCGGATACTGTGATACTCTGTCCAGACCAAATGTGTTGATGAAGTTAGTGTTATTCTCCATAGTTGGCTGGTCAAAACCTTCAACAAAGTCAGGGTTATTATCCTGTATATCATTATTAGGTCTGATGCTGAATATTGTTGGGCGGATTCCAGATATACCAGTCATATCAGATTCTATTGAAAGAGCAGTATTGCCAAGGCTGTCTTCTTGAACAGATGCGGATAATCCAATATTGGATCTGTTGATAAGCCTTGCAAGCTTGTTCTGTATATCTGAATTACTTTCGCTTTCATCAACTGCAAACTGAAATTCATATGTCAGATTATTAATGTTAAGATCAAATGAATAATCACCAGGATTAACAGCACGATTAGCAGGCTGGAGGTAATTGCCTGTATTAATCTGCGTTGACGCGAGCTGCTTTACTTCAACTTCAAATCCAGCACTTTCAGGAGATGAACTATCACCTATAAATGTTGCTGTAACTGCATCAGGATTGCTTGAGACAGCGGATTTTTTAAATACCATGCCTTCCCCGTTGCTGTCAGAAAGTTCATTGGCAATATTGCTTAATTCTCTTGCATTCTCTTTCAAGTCGATTGCGTATTTCTGGGCAGCTTCGGAAACATCAGTTTTATATGTAGGAGTGCGGCTGTTAGATTTCTGCACTTTACGATAAGTATTCTTCAGTTGTGCTTTTGAGTGCGAATCGTACTTAGAGTTAGTCTTATGCCCGTACTGGGAAAGATAATAGCTGTACACGCTGCTGATCATAACAGTCACCTCCTTGTCTGTAATAATCTGTGAAATGTAAGGAAATCCGTTTCCTTATATATATCGTATGTATTTGTATAAATATTATAATATGAAGAGTATTTTTTGTCACTATATTTTTATTAAAAAAGTTGTTGACGGGGTAGTTTATGCTGTGCTATATTAGAACGGCTATGGAAGCGGTCTTTTTTGTGTGCCTATAAATCAACAACCCAACATTGATAAGGCAGCAGAGAAACCAATTGGTGTTTTAACACCTACAAAAATAATAATTGGAGGTGGAAGTTGTGCGAGTAAAGATAACATTGGCATGTACTGAGTGTAAACAGCGCAATTACAACATGACTAAGGAAAAGAAAGCTCATCCGGACAGAATGGAAACAAAGAAATATTGTAAGTTCTGTAAATCACACACATTACACAAAGAAACAAAGTAATTAGTACAGTGAGGAGTATTTCATGGGTGATACTGTAAAAGCTAAGAAGCAGAAAAAGAACTGGTTCAAAGGTTTGAAAGCTGAATTTTCAAAGATTATTTGGCCAGACCGTAAGTCACTTACAAAAGAAACTGGAGCTGTTCTGGCTGTATCCGTATTATTAGGTGTAATCATTGCAGTTGTGGATTTAATTGTCCGCTTTGGAATTGAGTTCATTGTAAAATAAGGAATAGGTGATTGTATGGATGACGCAAAATGGTATGTAGTTCACACTTATTCAGGTTATGAGAATAAGGTGAAGGCTAACATTGAGAAGACAGTTGAAAACAGAAATCTTCACGATCAGATTCTTGAAGTTATCGTTCCACTTGAAACAGTAGTGGAGATTAAGGATGGCTCTAAGAAAGCTGCTCAGAAGAAAATGTTTCCTGGATACGTTCTTGTGAAGATGGTTATGAATGATGACAGTTGGTATGTTGTCAGAAACACAAGAGGTGTTACAGGTTTTGTAGGCCCTGGATCTAAGCCAGTGCCACTTACACCAACAGAAATCAAAGCTCTTGGAATCAGCCTTGAGGAAGAACAGGAAGTTAAGCCTGTTATTCAGTTCGCTGGAAAGGTCGGCGATAAGGTCATGATTCTCTCTGGAGCATGGGAAGATACAGTTGGTGAAATTACTAACATTAATGAAGGCAAGCAGTGCCTTACAATTAATGTTGAAATGTTCGGCCGTGAAACACCGGTTGAAATTGATTTCACAGATGTGAAGTTACTGTAAGAAACAGTCCCGATCCTGGGACGTGGGAGACCAGAATGGATTTACTGCGTAAATTCATTCACAAGAATTGCCGGATGGTTAATTCTTGAAGAGTGAATATTGCAGGGCGTTTTATGATGGTCGCCAATTACCACATTTATTTTTAGGAGGTGCCAAAATGGCAAAGAAAGTAACAGGATATATTAAATTACAGATTCCTGCCGGCAAGGCTACACCAGCTCCACCAGTTGGTCCAGCACTTGGTCAGCACGGTGTTAACATCGTAGAATTCACAAAGCAGTTCAATGCTAAGACAGCAGATCAGGGAGATCTTATCATACCTGTAGTTATTACAGTTTATGCTGATAGAAGCTTCAGCTTTATTACAAAGACTCCACCTGCAGCAGTACTTCTTAAGAAGGCTTGCAACATTAAGTCAGGATCAGGCGTACCTAACAAGACTAAGGTTGCTACAATTAAGAGAGCAGAAGTTCAGAAGATTGCTGAGCTTAAGATGCCAGATCTTAATGCTGCATCTATCGAGGCAGCTACTTCTATGATCGAAGGGACAGCTAAGAGTATGGGTATCGTTGTAGAGGACTAATCTACATTTGATTCATGATTATTGTGGGAGGAAAGATAGAATCCTTCCGATATTACCACTAGGAGGTTTATAATGAAAAGAGGAAAGAAATACGTTGAGGCAGCCAAGAATATTGACCGCCAGACATTATACGAAGCAGCAGACGCTATCTCATTAGTAAAGAAGAACGCTACTGCTAAATTCGACGAGACAATCGAAGCACATATCAGAACAGGTTGTGATGGACGTCATGCTGAGCAGCAGATCAGAGGAGCTGTTGTTCTTCCACACGGAACAGGTAAGACAGTTCGTGTATTAGTATTTGCTAAGGGTGCTAAGGCTGATGAAGCTCTTGCAGCTGGTGCAGATTTCGTTGGTGGCGAGGAACTTATTCCTAAGATCCAGAATGACAACTGGTTTGAATTCGACGTTGTTGTTGCAACTCCAGATATGATGGGTGTTGTTGGTCGTCTTGGTCGTGTACTTGGTCCTAAGGGATTAATGCCAAACCCTAAGGCTGGTACAGTTACTATGGATGTAACAAAAGCTGTTA